>JAGOUF010000074.1 GCA_018061385.1 Chitinophagaceae bacterium
TAGTAGCTTCTGTTGGAAATGAATTGAATTGTAACCAAACATAATAACGTTGATTGTATATACAATTGTTAAACATGGAACTATTGCTAGGATTGGCTTCTGGCAAAATATTTACAACATTACCAGTACGCATCTTAACGATTGGTTGTGCATTGGCTATAAAATTAAATACCAATAGTGCAATAAAAAAAGTACAAGTTCTCAACATAATTCTAAAGTTACTAATTGAAAATTATTCAAATCTACGTTTGCCGAAACTAATAGAAATAAAACATATTATAACAAAACGAATATTATTTTTTCTTTTTTCGCATGCGTTTCCACCAAGAGGTTTTTTGAATCTCAGCTTCTGTATCTAGTTTGCTTTTTTGCTGTGCATCTACTACAGCAATTAATGCCATATCTATAATATTTCGTACACTACTACCCAATTGTAACACATGTACAGGCTTATTTAAACCTAATAAAATTGGGCCTATTGCATCGGCTCCTCCAATTTCTTTTAGTAAATTATAAGCAACATTCCCTGCTGTTAAATTGGGGAAAATTAATACATTAACATCTTGATTAACTAAATCGCTAAAAGGATAATTATCTTTTAAAACTTCCTTATTAAATGCCAACGATGCTTGCATTTCTCCATCAACAATTAATGAAGGATTTTTTTTCTTTACAATTTTCGTTGCTTCAGCTACCAACCTAGCTTCTACTCCACTACTGCTCCCAAAATTGCTATAACTTAACATGGCTATTTTAGGTATAACATTTAAGTTTTTAACTTCTCTTGCAACCAATAAAGTAATATCTGCCAATTCTTCTGCAGTTGGATTAAAGTTAACTGTTGTATCTGCTAAAAATATGGGGCCTCGTTTGGTCATTAGCATATACATACCAGCAATTTTCTTCACTCCTTCTTCAGTTCCAATAATTTGAAGTGCTGGTTTTATTGCTTCAGAATAATTTCGTGTTAACCCACTTATTACAGCATCTGCTTCACCAGTTTCTACCATCATACACCCAAAATGATTTCTTTCTTTCATCATTTTAGTACTTTCATACTGGTTAACACCTTTACGACTGCGTTTAGCGAAAAACAATTGCCCAAAAAGTTCTCTTTTTGCATCGTTGCTTTCATCTCTTGGATTAATAATTGGAATATCGGTTAAGTCGATATTGTTCTCCTCTGCAATAGTTCTAATTTTCTTTTCAATACCCAATAAAATTGGATATGCAATTCCTTCATCATAAATAATGCTGGCCGCTTTCAATATTTTTTCATTGTCGGCTTCTGAAAATACCAAACGTTTTGGTGCTTTTCTTGCTTTATTTCCAATTGCTCTTACTAACTGATTGTCTAAACCCAACCGTTTTTGCAATTGATCTTTATAAGCATCCCAATTTTTAATTGGATTTTTTGCAACACCACTATCCATTGCAGCTTTTGCAACAGCAGGTGCAACAGTTGACAATAGTCTTGGGTCAACCGGTTTAGGAATAATATAATCTGCTCCAAAGGTCATTGTTTTTTGGTTGTAAGCCAATGTAACAATATCTGGTACAGGTTCTTTTGCCATTGCTGCCAAAGCCTTTACAGCAGCCAATTTCATCTCTTCGTTAATGGTTGTTGCTCTTACGTCTAATGCTCCTCTAAATATGTATGGAAAGCCCAATACATTGTTTACTTGGTTAGGATAATCGCTTCTACCTGTTGCCATAATAATATCTTGTCTGGCTTCTAATGCATCTTCATAACCAATTTCAGGATCTGGGTTTGCCATGGCAAAAACGATTGGATTTTTTGCCATACTTTTTACCATTTCCTTCGACACAGTATTGCCTTTGCTCAATCCAATAAATACATCTGCATTTTTCATGCCTTCAGCCAACTTCATATCTTTTCCATCAACAGCAAACAACTGTTTTTGCTCATCTAAATCTGTACGTCCTTTATGTATTAAACCTTTGCTATCAAAAACTTTTACATTCTCTTTTTTAACACCAACAGCTATGTATAATTTTAAACAAGATATGGCTGCAGCACCTGCACCATTAATTACAACTTTTACTTTTTCAATTTTCTTTTTCTGTACTTCTAATGCATTGATTAAAGCTGCTGCACTAATAATTGCTGTGCCATGTTGATCATCATGCATCACAGGAATTTTCATCAACTTTTTTAATTCTCTTTCAATGTAGAAACATTCAGGAGCTTTAATGTCTTCTAAATTAATACCACCAAATGTGGGTTCCAATGCTTTTACAATTTCAACAAATTTTACGGGATCTTTTTCGTTGATTTCAATATCGAAAACATCTATATCGGCAAATATTTTAAACAACACTCCTTTACCTTCCATTACTGGTTTTCCAGCTTCTGGACCAATATCACCTAGACCCAATACTGCTGTTCCATTACTAATTACACCTACTAAATTCCCTTTGGCAGTGTACTTATAAACGTCCTCTGGATTTTTTTGAATTTCTTTGCAAGGCTCTGCAACGCCTGGACTATATGCCAATGATAAATCTCTTTGTGTTTTTGCATCTTTGGTAGGAACAACTTCTATCTTACCTGGCCTTCCTTGTGCATGATATTCCAATGCTTGTTCTCTTCTAAGTTCTTTACTTTCCATAAATTATTGTTCTAAAAATGTTTTAAATAAAGTCTTTTTAAAGCTCCAAAAAAATGGTGCCCCTCTGTTTTAAAAGTGGTGCAAAGTACAACAATTACAGCGAAAAATTGATGATAAACTAACAACCATTCATTATAAAAAGTAAGCTCTGTATTGGGTATTACAGAGCTTAAAGTGCTTGAAAAAATATTTGATTTTTTATTTTCCTGTTTTAGGTAAAATTGCTTTTGGTTTTTGAACAGGTGCTGGTAGTACTGCTGGTTTTTTTTCGTTGTTTTTTGGTTGAGACTTAGCAGGATTTTTATTGTCATTTGTAGCAGGTACAACAACTGGTGTTTTGGTTTCTGGTGTAGTTGCTTCATCGTACATTTCTTCACCATCGCCATATTCTGTGCTACTTCCTGCACCATTGTCTTCTGTTTCTCCACCAAGCACTGGAACAAATCCATTGATCCCATCAATTACAATATCATTGGTTAAAGCATCGGGTTTTGAGAACACACTTTTAACATCAATTCCACAAGCAGGATCATTGGAGGCTTTGCTATAAAAGTAGGCCCAAATAGGCAAAGCTGCAGAAGCACCTTGACCAATTCCGGTTGAATTAAAACGAATAAATCTATCATCGCAACCAACCCAAGTACCAGCCAACAATTGTGGTGTATAACCCATAAACCAAGCATCGCTATTGTCATTGGTAGTTCCTGTTTTGCCTGCAACTTCTCCAGTAACGCCATAGTTCCAAATTCTTCTACCTGTACCAAATTGCATTACACCTTGCATCATTTTTATAACAGAATATGCCGTAACATCGCTAATCACTTCTTTGCGTTTAGGCGTAAATGATTCTATTACATTTCCATTTCTATCTTCAATTCTTGTAATAAACATAGGCTGTACATTAAAGCCTCTACCTGGCAACATGCTATAACCTTGCATCATTTCAAACAATGAAATTTCACAAGCACCCAATGCCATACTTGGATATGCGTCAAGCTTGGTTTTAAAATCGCAACGTTTTAAAAAATCTACAAAACGTTTTGCTCCATTATTGCCTGTATTGTCTAGCTGCTTCATAATATAAGCAGATGCACAGTTACGAGATTGTGCCAACGCTTGAGACATAGGCATTGTACCACCTGTACAAGATGTAGTTGTAGCAGGTACTAACCCATATTGTCCAAAACTTTGTTGCATATCTTGTACCATTGACGAAGGTGTCATTCCTGCTTCTTCAATAGCCAAACTATACAACAATGGTTTTATGGTTGAACCAACTTGACGTTTGGTATTAAAATTTACGTGATCGTATTTATATGTTTTAAAATCTATACCACCAACCCATGCTTTTACTTCTCCACTTAAAGGATCCATTACCATAAAACCAGCTTGCAACATTTGGCGACTGTACTTAATAGAATCCAAAGGCGTCATTACTGTATCTGTTTCTCTTTTGGTGTTCCAAGCAAATACTTTCATGTTGGTTTTAACATCAAAACTTTTGCGAATTTCATCTTCTTTTACTCCATCTTTTTGCATGCTTTTCCAACGTTCACTTTGCTTAATGGCAGATTCTAAAACATTTTCTCTGCCTTTCCAAACCGATCCATTTTTTATATTGGATTGAGCATTTAGATATTTTTGCATTTCACTAATATGCTTAGACACAGCTTCCTCAGCATACAATTGCATACGTGGATTTATGGTTGTGTAAACCCTCAATCCATCTCTATATAAATCGTATTTTTTTCCATCCGATTTTTCATGTTCTTTACACCACTTTTTCAATTCCTCTCCTAAAATCATTCTAAAGTAAGGACCCAATCCTGCATTCTCATCTAGTTTTTTATAGTTTAAAACAATGGGCAAAATTTTCAATCCATCAAAAGTTGTTTTATCTAATTTTCCATTTTTTACCATTTGTCCCATTACTACATTTCTTCTATCTAAAGCCAATTTTGGGTTGCGTTTAGGATTGTATAATGTAGCACCTTTTAACATACCAATTAGTACTGCTGCTTCTTCCACATTTAAACGATCGGGTTCTTTTTGAAAAAATGTTTTTGATGCATTTCGAATACCAAAAACATTATCGCCAAAGGCAACTGTATTTAAATACACAGTTATAATTTCATCTTTGGTAAAATTTCGTTCAAGCTTAACAGCAATAATGGCTTCTTTAAATTTTTGAATTCCACGAACCAAAAAATTTCGTGTTGCCCAATTTTCTGTAAATAAATTTTTAGCTGTTTGCATAGAAATGGTACTAGCACCGCCATCTCTTCCTAAGCCTGCAACTGCTCTACCAATAGAACGCAAATCAATGCCACTATGCTCGTAAAAACGTTCATCTTCTGTTGCTACCAATGCATCAATTACTGGCTTGGCAATATCTTTATATTCAACATTTACTCTATCTTGTAAATAATATTTTCCAAGTAAAGTTCCATCTTGAGCATATACTTGACTGCTTTGTGATGCTGATGGATTTTGTATATCTTCTATTGAAGGCATACTTCCAAAAACGCCCCAATTACATAGCAATAAAAAAAGTATAAAAGAGCCTAAGCCTATAAATGTTACTTTCCAAATAATACTTGCAGCTTTTTTCATTTGTTGAAATAAATTAAAAATTTGGGTGGACAAATTATTCAGTTCTACTAAAATTTGCCAATTAATGTTTGCTTAATTAAATTAATATATGCTTCTAATTCCCTGTTTGTTTTTAGCAATTCTAAATTGGCATTGCTAATAATTGTGTACTGATATTTATTGGCTGGAATCCAAGATAGAATTGCAGATGGAGTTTGTGGGCGAACTTTTTCTACATAATCTACAGCTGCTCCTGCATCGATAAATGATCCCAATAAAATAAAACTTGTATCTGCACTATACTTATAAATATCTGATGCTATTTTTTGACCATAAAATTTAGATGCATTGTACTGATCAAAAGCCAATCTAGATTCTTTTACAAAAACAGCATCTACATTACTCATCACCAATAGTACAAAATGAGCATCGGCAGCCACAAAACTAAATGCCGATTTTGGTGCAGTAGCAGTAGGCTTTGCGTCTACCTTTTTATCAATTGCTTTTTGTTTATCATTGGTTTTTGCTGTACCATTTTTCTTCGCTTCTTTCTTTTCTTCTTCTGTTGTTGGTGCAGTTAAATCAATTGGTCTTTCAACAGGTTCTTCTGCTCTTTCAACATTTAAATCTGTAAGGTATTTTTCAATTTCTTTTCTTCGCTTCAACACATTAATCATGTTGGTAGCTTTTTCTGCCATAGGTGTACCTGGCACAAGTTTAATTAACTCTGTTAATTTAATTGTTGCAGTAGAATCGTCTCCTTGTTTAATGTAATAAACCGACTCCATAAACAACAACTGTGGTGTCCAATATTTATTACCAAAAATTGCATCCGCCTTATTTTTAGAAGCAATGGCTTCTTCAAATTTTCCTTCTACAAAAAGGATGTAAATATTTTCATAGGTTTTGGTTGCCGTTTCATTTTTTTCTTTATCAGGGGTTTTGTTTCCTTGTTCTACCTTAATGGTTAAACTACCATCTGGAAATGCTGATTTAAGCACATTCAACACACTATCAGCCTTGCCTTCGAGCCCTAATTTTTGATAGCAATAATACAAGTTAAACAATGCTGGTTCTTTCTTTTGAAAAGTATCGAAACGGTGTAATAATTTTTCGTAAGAATGAGAAGCTGGTAAATAATCTTCTAAACTATTTTGAAAAGTTTCTCCATTGTTAAAAAATGCCAATTGAATTTTTTGTTGAGAAGCATCTAAACGTTCAGCAGTTAAAGGAAGTTTACTCATGAGTCCTTCAAAAGATAAATCTTCTTCTTCAACAGCAGTTTCTTCTTTTCCGCCAGCATCTAAGGATGGTTTTTTAGTATCGCCAACATCATCAATATCACTCATTGCTGGAGATTTTTTTGCAGAAGCTCCTGCCAATTTATCAATAGCCGATTGTCTTCGCCAATTGTCAACATTGTTTCTTTTGCCCCAACGAGTTTTAAATTCAGAAAATCCTTTGCTCTTTAAGTTGTTGTTTAAAAAATACCACTCTCCTTTTGTATCGCTAAACAAATCTGTTGTTTTTGTATCAACAACACCAGTATTGTAAGAGCCTTCGCCTTCATCAGTTCCTTTCAACCCTTTTGCCTTACGCAATGCTTTCAAAGTCTTTTTAACATACGCAGTTCTTTCAACTTCAGGCATTAAAGCAACTCTTTGTAAACTATCTTCTACACGTATTAAAATTAAATTATCGGCAATAATTTTTAATGCCGGTTTTCTTGCAGTAATTCTTTCTTTATAATTTCCTGGCAAGCCTTTTACTGCTTCAATTTGTACACTATCATAAAAATTTCTGGCCTCAATATAATTGCCCAAATCATAATTCAAATCTGCCAAAGCCAAAAAACTTGTAGACTTTTGTTGTTGATTGTCTACACTATATTTTACACTTTTTAATAAATTATTTTGAGCAGCATTGTAACTGTTTCGTTGCATTTCTAATTGTGCAGCAGCGTAATAAATAATGTCTCTATAATCTACATATTTATCTCTTTTAGCAAGTTTCAACAGCTCGTTTAAATTTTCTTGCAATGCATCTTTCTTTTTTCCTGATGCTAAAGAAACAATATTTAGTCTTGCATAAACTTCCAATAAAGGATCAATAGAATGTTTAATAGATTGCTCATACATTCTAATTGCCAAACTATCATTTTTTGCAATATGATACAATTGTCCTGCTAAATATTCCCACCTAGACTTTTCAGATTTATCCTCAGCATTATCCAACGATTTGCGTAAATGAAAAGCTGCACTATCATAGTTTTCTTGTTTATAAAACCAATAAGCAGTTACTTCATGCAAGTCTGTTTTTAAACGTTTCGGAAATAGAGGATCACTTCTTAAAATACCAATTAATCCTGCAGCTTCACCCAACATATCTTGCTCTAAATAATTTCTTATTTGCCAAATAAAACTTTCATTACGGCTTGGTGGTTTTGTAGTAATTTTTTTCCACAAACTTCTTTTTTCGTTGGTAGAAATGGTGAATACACCTTTTGTATTGCTAGCATTGCTTCCTAACGGAACATCATACCCTTCATCTTTTGGTGCATATACATAATTTACATATTGAAAACATCCTGCAGCACTATCAAAATCTTTTCTATACAAATATGCTTTCCCTAAAAGAATGTATAAATTATCAATCCAATCATTTCGTAAATCATGCAACAAAATACCAGCAGTGCATTTGTAAATAATAGAATCTAAATCGTCTTTACTTTTTGATGTGGCTTCTAAATTGTAATTGTAAAAAGGAAGTAGTTGGGTATAATCGTCTTTATGACTGGTTTTTGCACGTTCAATAACATCGTTTAATTTATTACTTGCATTAAAATAATAATTATAATGTGTATAGGTATTTTGGGTAATTCGGCGAAGCAAAGTAAACTTTTTTTCACCGGTTTTTTCAGAACCCAACTTTCTTGTTTCGTACTGTTTTGGTTTATCTTTTTCAATAGCCACTTCTGTATTGGGCTGAGCAAACAAAGCGTTTGCACAACTAAAACCAATAAACAACAATAATATTTTCTTGAAATACAATATCATACAATTCATATAACTTCCAATA
>JAGOUF010000075.1 GCA_018061385.1 Chitinophagaceae bacterium
CTGATATTAAAGCTGAACAAAAAGCTGTAGCAGCCGAAAAATAACATTCAACTATTTAATAATACTTAAGTATGAAATTCATTAATTATTTGGAAAAAATTTCGGGAGTTGATATCTACGCTTTAGTAGCATTCTGTATATTTTTTACAGTATTCATTTTAGTATCTATATGGGCTTTTAGAGCAGATAAGCAAATGATTAATGAAATTAGTAACCTTCCATTAAAAAATTAAAATTCAGGATAATGAAACTACAATTATCAAATTTCTATAAATGGGCAATTTTCTTGTTCATGCTATTGCCTGCAAAATTATTTGCTGCAGGGCCACCAAAGCCATCAGACTTAAGCAACCCTTTTGCACAAACTTTGGTTTTAGTAATTATTATATTGGCTGTATGTATTGCTATATTGGCCAATGTATTGCTAAGTGCTGCACAATTTCGTTCAAAAAAAACTGAAATAAAAAAAGATGATGCAAGTAATATAGTAAAACCTTTAATGGTTGGTATGCTTCTACTCACTTCATTTTCTTCATTTGCACAAGAAGCAGCTGCTACAAATACAAGTGGATTAATTAGTGGAATTTCTGCCAGTGGATTCTATGGGTTAGTAGCTGTTGTAGTACTGGAATTGCTTATTTTATTGGGTTTGTTGTATAACTTAAAATTTATTTTGCGTAAAGAAAAAGTTATTGTAGTTAAAGAAATATCTGAAGAAGATGCAGTAGTAAAAGAAAGCACTTTTAATAAGTGGTGGGATAAAATTAATAGCTTTAAATCTGTTAAAGAAGAAGCAACAATAGACTTGGGTCATGATTATGATGGAATTAGAGAATTAGACAATCGTTTACCACCATGGTGGTTGTATGGTTTTTATCTTTGTATCATCTTTGCAGTTATTTATTTATGGCGTTACCATGTTTCAGAAACAGCACCTCTAAGTAAAGAAGAATTTGTTATTGAAATGAAAAAAGCAGATGAAGAGAAAGCATTGTACCTAAAAAATTCTGCCAATAATGTGGATGAAACAAATGTGAAATATTTAAGTGCTGAGGCCGATTTAGCTGCTGGTAAACAAATTTTTACTCAAGCATGTGCAGCTTGCCATTTAGCAGATGGAGGCGGATCTGTTGGACCAAATTTAACTGATGATTATTGGTTACATGGAGGCGATATAAAAGATATTTTTAAAACCATTAAATATGGTGTTGTAGAAAAAGGAATGAAGAGTTGGAAAGATGATTATGGGCCTGTAAAAATTGCACAAATTGCTAGCTACATTAAAAGTTTAAAAGGTAGTAAACCTGCAGTGCCAAAAGCACCACAAGGAGATTATTTTGAAGAAACACAAGCAGGAGCAAAAGGAGATTCTGCCGCAGTAAAAACAGATTCTTTAACTGTAAAATAAAAGTTTTTTAATTGATCAAAATAAATGAAATCTAATATTCCACATATTAACGAAATAGAGACTGAAAGCTTTAGAGATCGGATTTCTACAGTAGATGATAAAGGTAAACGTAATTGGATTTATGCCTATAAGCCAAAGGGTAAATTTTACAATATACGTACTATACTTAGCTACATTTATTTTATTGTTTTCTTTGGTTTACCATTTATACATATAGATGGTAGGCCATTGTTTTTATTCAATATCCCAGAAGGTAGATTTATCATTTTTAGTAAAGTGTTTTGGCCGCAAGATTTTTTCATCTTCGGCTTAACAATGATTACATTTATTTTCTTCATCATTCTTTTTACAGCAGCTTTTGGACGATTGTTTTGTGGTTGGGCCTGCCCACAAACAAACTTTATGGAAATGATGTTTCGTAGAGTTGAGTATTGGGTATTGGGCGATGCTCCTGCACAAAGACAGTTAAGCAAAGCTCCTTGGACAGGCAAAAAAATATATAAAGTAACTCTAAAGCACGTACTGTTTTTTTTACTCTCATTTATTATCGCCAACTTTTTTTTAGCTTACGTTATTGGCATTAAAGAGTTGCATAAAATAATTACAGAACCAGTTACAGAGCATGTTGTAGGCTTTACATCTCTACTTGTTTTTAGTGGTATTTTTTATGCAGTGTATGCTTTTTTTAGAGAACAAGCTTGTACAGTTGTTTGCCCTTACGGAAGATTGCAAAGTGTTTTATTAGATAAAAACTCTATGATTGTTGCTTACGATTATAAACGTGGCGAACCTAGAGGCAATGCAAAAAAATTAGAAGCAAATAATTTAGGAGATTGTATAGATTGTAATTTATGTGTAAAGGTTTGTCCAACTGGTATTGATATTAGAAATGGTGTACAAATGGAATGTGTAGGTTGTACTGCTTGTATTGATGCTTGTGATAATGTAATGGAAAGTATAGGAAAGCCAAAAGGATTAATTCGGTATGCATCCGAAAATTCTATAGCCAATGGCGATCCATTAAAATATACAACCAGAATGAAGTTGTACACAGGTTTGTGTTTGCTTGTATTAACTGTGTTGGCGGTTATTTTATTTACTCGTAACGATATTACTGCAACTGTAATGCGTACACCAGGTATTCTATATCAAGAAAAAGGAGAGGATACAGTTTCTAACTTATACAACATTAAAGTCGTAAATAAAACAATTCAGAATATTCCTTTAACTGTAAAATTAGAAAACACACCAGGCTCTATTCAAATGGTTGGTAATGCACAAGTGCAAGTACTAAAAGAAGGTCAAGGTGCAGGTTCATTTTTTATTTTATTACCTCGTAGTATTATCATCAATAGAAAAACAGAATTAAAGATTGGGTTATATCAAGGCGATAAAAAAATAACTACTGTTAAAACAACTTTTTTAGGCCCAGTAGCCGAATCAAAATAAAACAATTTAATATGAGTTGGGGAAATAAATTAGTAGGTGTTTTTATTGTATTTATTGCATTAATTGGTACATTGGTATATAAAAGTATTAACTCATCTTTTGATTTAGTAAGTAAAGATTATTATAAAGATGAATTGCGTTATCAAGAAACCATTGATGCTCAAAAAAGTGCTGCACAGTTTAGTGCAATTGAAGTTGCACAAAATAATGAAGCAGTAACAATTCAATTTCCAGAAGAAATTAAAGATAAAAAAGTAGATGGTGAAATTTGGTTTTATAGCAATGCCGATGCTTCAAAAGATATAAAATTTAAAATTGAAGTAGACAATAATGGCTTAATGCAAATAGCAAAATCTCAATTAATAAAAACCAAGTATACGGTTAAAATTAATTGGCAAATAGCAACAACCAATTATTACTCAGAAAAAAGCATTTTGGTTCAATAGTAACTATGAGTTGGCAAATCATTATATCAGGTTTAAGTTTAGGGCTTGTAAGTAGCTTTCACTGCATAGGCATGTGTGGCCCTTTGGTGTTTGCATTGCCAATTCAACATTTACCTGCTTCTCAAAAATTACTAGGAGCATTTACCTATCATTTTGGCAGAGTATTTATGTACACTTTATTGGGTTTGTTTTTTGGCTTTGTAGGCAAACGTTTTTTTGTTGCAGGTTGGCAACAACTATTTTCAATTGTGTTAGGTGTTATTGTGTTGGTTTTCTTATTATCTTATGTGTTAAATAAAAAGTTTTTACACTTAAAAACAGTAGATAAACTTACAGCTCAATTGCAATCGTTCATTATAAAAAACATGCAACGTAAAGGCTTAAGTAGCTTGTTTTTAGTAGGTGCAGCAAATGGATTGTTGCCTTGTGGTATGGTGTACTTTGCAATTGCAGGAGCATTGGCTACTGGCAGTTTAACAGGAGGAAGTTTTTTTATGGTGGCGTTTGGTTTAGGCACTTTGCCATTTATGGTATTGCTTAGCCAATTCGGTTATATTCTAAGTATATCTGCTAGAAATGCCATGAAAAGAATGATTCCTTTTGTAATTGCAGGCATGGGAATATTATTAATTTTAAGAGGATTGAATTTAGGAATACCATATATAAGTCCACATTTCAACAACACTGCAGCTTCAAGCGAATCTTGCCATTAAGGCTATTGTCATAAAATTGTCTATTAACAATTCATTGTTAATCCATTAGCATTTCTTTTAGTCTTTTATATAGATGTTTGTACTGTTAACGCAATCAATCAGTGAAAAACAAGTAAAATGCCTTTTAAGATTTCTTTAGCATTTTATTTATGAAAAAATCAAACCATTGGCATCTTAATTGCGTTAATAGATTAAATAAAGACGATTAAAATATTAAAGTTTCTCATAAGCAGTTAGTTTTGGTTGCGGTCTCAGTTTCTACTGAGACCAATTTTTTTATACCAATAACACTTATTTTTCTATCAGTATTTTTTGTATCCACTTTTTATATGCATACACAAATGCTATAAAACATCCTATACAATCTGCAACAATGTCGCCTAAATCAAACGATCTATTCTCAATATAATCTCTTTGAATAAATTCTATTGCCGTTCCATATAAACAAAAAATTAGTATAACTATAAGAGTTACAAGTAACTTATTTTTTTTATGTTGAATGAGTAGTAAAAGTGGGTATAAAAAAAGTAAGCTTAACACTATAAATAAAAAGGCATGAACCAACTTATCGCCTTGAAGTTCATGAAATAAATCAAATTTTGGAATTGCAGAACCCGGCAATGTAAACAACCAAAAAGTAATAGCCCACCAAATAAAACCAGGAATAAACTTAACTATATTACGAATTCGCATACAAAAATTTGTACAAAAATAAGGGAGACATTGCTGCCTCCCTTTCCATCTGAAAAAACCCCGCTATTGATTAGCTATTTTATGCTTGATTGTATACGATATACGTAGAAACTTGTTAAGCGGTTTTAGCTTGAACTAATTTTTTTATAAAAAAAATAGCCCTGCAAAGCAGAGCTATTTAAATATGAATATTGTGTTGAATGTTTAGCTACTCACATTTCCTATAACATACAATTGATCTAAGTGAGGAGATGCACTACCACCTTTATCTTCTAAAGTAATTGCAAATGCTTGTGCTTTTGGAATATTTTTTAATTTACAAACACCATTACAATCTTCTAATAGTCCAGCATCTACAGGCTTTCCATCAACCAAAGCCCAAAGTTGGTATTGTTTACCTTCTGCAGCTTGAGGTAATTTATTGGCCAATAAATACACATCTTTTGTGTTTTTATTCCAAAAAACGGTGGTTAAACTTGTTTCTTTTCCAGGTACGCCAGGCATTTCTACCTTAATCATATTGGGATCACTCATTATTTGCATACCATTGTACAAGTCTATCATTTTGGTTTGATAAACTTTGTTATCTGCGGTAACACTTATATTTTCTTTTAATAAAGCCAAATAGTTGTTCTTACTCGTTTGATATTGGTTATAAAAATAATAGTTTAAACCAGTACTAACTACCAATAAAATGGTACTTGCGGCAGCAATATATTTTAAACGACTGCCAATTGATTTTACTGGAGCTTGGTTAAAAGAAGTTTGTTGTAAACTTACCACAGGGGTTGTTGCTTCTTCAACTAAAGGAACTGCAAAATCATCTTTTAATAAATTCAACAAATTTTCTTTAATATCTGCAGGTACTGCAACAGCATTTTTAAAGGCATTGGCTTCTAACGATATTTCAAAGCTATCAATAGCCTGTTGTATTTCAGGATATTGATGGCTGAGCTGCAACAATTCTGTTGCTTCTTCTTCATTGGCCATGCCTAAAACATAGCTTTCAATGATGCCACTTTGTATGTAATCCTGTACGTTCACTTTATTGTTTAATTTGTTGTCTTAATTGTGTTAATGCTGTTCTCATTCTTGTTTTTACAGTACCCAAGGGTATTTGTAACATTTTTGAAATTTCATCTTGTGTATATCCTTGAAAATAAGAAAGTTCAATAAGTGTTCTATGTTCTTCTTTTAAGGTGTATACTATTTTTCTTAATCCAATTGCATCGGTATTGGTTTGAGTGCTTCCCAAAACATCGTTGTGATTTTCGGTTAGCTCATTGTTTTGTTTGCTGTTTTGAAATGCTTTACTTCTCACGGTATCTATACTTGCATTTCTAGCAACATTCATCATCCAAGTAAAAAGTCTTCCTTTCGAATCGTCATAGCTTTCAATTTGTTTCCAAATTTTTACAAAAACTTCTTGCAAAGTGTCTGCAGCAATGGTTTCATCTTTCACCACATTTAATATAACAGTATATAATGCCGATGAATAATTATCGTACAAATAACTGAAAGACGATTGATGACGTTGCTTTAACAACATCACAAGCTCTGGTTCGCTGTATTTTTTTACTGCCTGCAATAGCCTTTTTTAAAAATGTTAATCAGATGGGTTAATAATACTTACGATGAAACAATCAACTTGGTTTTTAGTTTATAAATTTTTTATTTTTTATAGACTAAAACATTTTACTACGTGAATAAACAATGAGTAATATTAACCAACCATTGCTGCGTAAGCAGCACTATCCATTAAAGCCTCTACATCGGCAGGGTTGTTAACTGTCATTTTTATCATCCAACCTGCTCCATACGAATCGTTGTTTACTAGTTCTGGAGCTTTTTCTAAGCCAACATTTACTTCTGTAACTGTTCCTGCAACTGGTAAAAATAAATCACTTACTGTTTTAACAGCTTCTACAGTACCAAACACTTCATCTGCTTTTAAAGAATTTCCAACAGTATTTATATCTACATATACAATATCACCCAATTCGCTTTGTGCAAATTCGGTAATGCCAACTGTAGCAATATTGCCTTCAAGGCTTACCCATTCGTGATCTTTTGTGTAGCGGAGGTTGGTAGGAAAATTCATAGTGGTAAAATTTTGTTGTGCAAATATGTTTTATTTATGTGAAACTATTTTAATTAAGCAATCTTATTTTCATGATTACATTCTTAATGGGTCTATCGCCTGGACGAGTTGGTATGGCAGCAATTTTATCTATCACGTTTAAACCACTAATAATTTCTCCAAAAACAGTATAATTCTGATCTAAGAAAGGTGTACCACCCATGCGTTGATAAATTTCTTTTTGCTGTGCAGAATAAATAAAATTAGGATTGTTGTTTTTTACGCTTTGTTGATACACTTGATTTAATTGAGCTGTATCAACCTTATTGCCTTGTACAATGTAAAATTGACAGTTGCTACTGGCTTTTTCGGGATTGCCATCTCTTGCTGCAGCCAAAGCTCCTTTTTTATGAAAAAAGTTGGGTCTAAATTCTGCAGCAATTCTTTCTCCAGGTGCAGAGCCACCTCCTAAGCTTGCACTACTATCTGCATTTTTACTAGTTGGATCGCCACCTTGTAGCATAAAGTTTTTAATTACTCTGTGAAAAAGTAAACTATCGTAAAATTTTTCTTGAACAAGTTTTAAAAAATTGTCTCTATGCAAAGGTGTACTATCATATAAACGAGCAATCATTACACCATATTCTGTAGTAATTTCTACCAACTTTTCAGTACTCTTCTTTTTAGTTACAACAACAGGAACTGATTTTTTAATAGGTGTTGCCTTTTTGGGGGCTTGAGCAAAAACCGTAAAACTAAAAACCGTACAAAATAATAAAACTAAAAATTTCATAATTCAACCGTTTTAAAAACTAAAATTGCATTTGTTCAAAATACAATAAAATATGATCTTTTAAAAAATTTTCCTGGCTAGGCAAATCATAACTGGGCATTTCTTTTACTTGTTTAAAATGTGGCCAATTGTCGGGGTCTTTACCTTCTAAAATAAAATATCCGCTAGGTTGCAATAAAGTGCAAACAGCAACATGCATTAAATCTTGCTTTTGTTCCTTAGAAATTTTTTCTGCTTCAAAGCCAGTTTCTTGTAAACCAATTAAAAATAATATAGTTTCTACATCGGGCTTTTTTCCAAATCGTTCTACAAGCTTGGCTTCTAAATTCCACCAGCGTTGTTGTAAATCATCGTTTATGTACATGTGGCAAAAGTATTGTTCAAAATGCAATTTCAACTAAAAGAAATCTTAAAGTCTAAATAAGGGTTTTAATTACAATGTCTTTAATAATATCATCTAATTCTTTGGCACTCGATTCAAGCATTTCAAGTACTTCTTGGTCTTTTTCTTGTAATTGAATTTCTTTCAATATGTTAACGAGTCCTAAAATATTAGACAATGGTTTTCTCACTTTATGGCTTTGATGCCAAGCAATTTCTTTTAATCGAATAGTGGTCTTTTTTTATCTATTAATATTGGTATAAGTAAGCGTTACACCAATAATATGTCTATGATCATTGTAAGTGTGTTG
>JAGOUF010000076.1 GCA_018061385.1 Chitinophagaceae bacterium
ATGCAATTGTTGTGCAGGTAAAACATCTTCATAAGTGCAAATCCAATCACCCTCGTCATGTAGCCAAAGTGTAGGTGTGGTATGTTGTTGAACACTTCTAACTACTGAAAAATAGGAGAGTGGTTGTTGAGCCAATTCAATGATATATTCAACCATTGCTTCTTTTACAGTATTTCCCAAAGGAACAAATTGATAAAAATTATCTATAGCTCTTGGAGTTTCAGTTGCTGGTGCAATCAATACCAATTTTTCAATATGTGTTAGTTCCTCTGTAGCCAAAGCTGCTGCAATGCCACCCATTGAATGAGCCATTAAATGAGTAATGTTGCCATATTTTTTTTCAACTTCAACAATGGTATTTTTTAGCATAAGAGCATTGCACATTTTACCATCGCTAATGCCATGGCCTGGTGCATCAAATGCTTTAACAGTATAACCTACGTGCAAAAAAAGTTTAATGTACTTATCAAATTTGTAGCTACAACTATCAAAGCCATGTACAATTAAAATATTTTTTCCATTTTGTTTTTCTGGTTGCCATTGCCAACCTCTAATGGTTAAATTATCTAATTGAATTGATAGTTTTTGGGCATTGTGAAAAATAGCAGGAGCTTTTCTTTTTGGTTTTCCACTATAAGGTGTACAAAACAAAACAAACGCTTTTTCAGCAGCTTTACGCTTCGATAAAAGGCTAATTGTTTTAATTTTTGTTTTATAATAACCAATTGCAATTCTTTGTGTTAATTTTAATTTCATAAACAGTCAAATATAAGATGAACGTAGTAATAATAGGTTCGGGCAATGTTGCAACAGTTTTTGCATGGCTTTTGTTTAAACATCAACATACTATTTTGCAAGTATATAGCAGAAATATTTTAATGGCCAATGAATTGGCTGAAACTGTTGATGCTATTGGATTGAGTGATTTATCTACAATAACTCAAGAGGCAGATTTGTATATAATTGCAGTTGCCGATAAAGCAATAGAATCAATCGTAAAGCAATTGCAATTATCCAATCAATTGGTTGTACATACTGCTGGTTCTGTTGCTATTGAAGTGTTAGAACAGGTGAGTAGTAATTATGGCGTATTGTATCCTATTCAAAGTATTCGTAAAGAAATAGATTTAGATACACCAATTCCATTTGCAGTTGACGGAAGTTCAATTGCTGTAGTTGAACAATTGAAA
Source organism: Chitinophagaceae bacterium (assembly GCA_018061385.1). Taxonomy (GTDB): domain Bacteria; phylum Bacteroidota; class Bacteroidia; order Chitinophagales; family Chitinophagaceae; genus UBA1930. Next base: position 1,191 of record JAGOUF010000076.1, read on the forward strand.
GAGCTGGCATTTTCTTTATCTAACAAAGTAGTTCATTACAACAATTCCCAGCGTTTAAAGCTACATGTGGCAGCAATTTTTGCTTGTAATTTTGTAAACTATATGTATGTGCAAAGTGCCAATTTTTGTGAAAAAGAACAACTAGATTTTAAAGTACTTCAACCATTAATTGAAGAAACAGCCAACAGACTGAAATCTCATCATCCTGCAGAAGTATTTACTGGTCCTGCTGTTCGAGGAGATGCAGATACAATTAACAAACATCTTAGTTTATTGGAAGAACATCCACAATTACAAGTATTGTATAAACTTTTAAGTGAGCAAATTATGCAACAATTTAAAGTGTAGACTTGAAGCTTAATGAATTGTAGTTTTACAAAGCCAAGTAACTTTCTACTTTTACAAAAAAAATAATTAACCAACTGACGGAAGTGTGTAGCTTTCAATAAATGCTACAGCTTTTATCATATCATCATGTAAAATTCTATCTGATTCATTAAAAGAAACTTCTTTTCTAAAATCGCTTACAATTTGTTCAATAAATGGAGAACTTTTCAATGGTCGTCTAAACTCCAAAGCTTGAGCAGCCGTTAATAGTTCTATTGCTAAAACACGTTGTACATTTTCAATTACCCTAAAACATTTTGTTGCTGCGTTTGCTCCCATGCTCACATGATCTTCTTGGTTATTAGACGATGAAATGCTATCTACACTGCTTGGTGTACACAATTGTTTATTTTCGCTAACAATACCAGCAGCAGTGTATTGTGGAATCATGAAACCAGAATTTAGTCCAGAATTCTTTACCAAGAACAATGGCAATCCCCTTTGTCCAGAAATTAATTGATAAGTTCTTCTCTCACTAATATTGGCAATTTCACTCATGGCAATAGCTAAAAAATCTAAACGCAATGCCAATGGTTGTCCATGAAAGTTGCCACCACTTACAATTAAATCTTCATCAGGAAAAATATTTGGATTATCGGTAACAGAATTTATTTCAGTTAAAAATACATTCAACACTTCTTCAAAAACATCTTTACTAGCACCATGTACTTGTGGTATACATCTAAAACTATAAGGATCTTGTACTTGTTGTTTGGGTTGTTGCGTAATGGCACTATTGTTTAAATATTCAGTAATTGTTTTGGCAGTTTCAAACTGACCTTTATGTTTTCTTACTGTATGAATAGCAGGATGTAAGGGTTCTTTAACGCAATCAAACGCATCAAAACTAATGGCAGCTATTGCATTGGCAAATGCCAATAACCTTTCAGCTTTAAATAAACAATACATACCATAAGCACTCATAAACTGTGTGCCATTGATTAATGCCAATCCTTCTTTGCTCTGCAATGCAATTGGCTTAAACCCTAATTGATGTTGAATATTTTTTACTGCATATTTTTCTCCATTCATTTTTACTTCACCCATGCCAATTAAAGGCAAACTCATATGGGAAAGAGGAGACAAATCACCACTTGCACCCAATGACCCTTGAGTGTAAATAACAGGTAAAATATTGTTGTTGTGCAATGCAAGTAAGCCTGAAACAGTAGCTATTTGTACACCACTATGGCCATAGCTTAAGCTTTTTATTTTCAATAACAACATCAGCTTTACTATTGCGTCAGGTACTTCATGTCCCAAACCACATGCATGGCTCATGAGTAAATTGTATTGCAATTGTTCAATTTGTGTAGCATCAATTTTTACATTTTGTAAAAAACCAAAACCAGTATTTATTCCATAAAAAAGCTGATTGTTGTTGGATAGCTTATTGTTTAAATAAGTTCTGCATTTTTCAATTGCAGTTTCAGCATCTTGGCTAATTGTTAGAGTTGTATTGTGTTCAATGCATTGTTTAATTGCTTCAAACGATAGCCAATTGTTATCAATGGTCAGAGTAGCAGTTTTGTTCATACTATACAAACAGTTTATGTGTGCAAAGTAAACAGTTTAGTGCATAGCAAAACAAACATTTGTTTGTATACATATGAAGTTATACACCTTATTGGTAATTGACTAAAAGTTGAATAGTGAACTTATATACTTTAAGCTATAAAATGAAAGAGTCTAACTGTTGAAACTATGTTTAAACCGAACATAAAAAAAGGGTTTCAGTTTTTGGCTGAAACCCTTTTTTTTATTGAGTGATTCGGATTGGATTCGAACCAATGACCTACTGCTTAGAAGGCAGTTGCTCTATCCAGCTGAGCTACCGAACCATCTGCTTTAGCAGGCGGCAAAGTAAAAGAAAAAAAACTAATTGAACAAACCTCTTTCTGTTCTTTTCTAAATTAATTATTTAGAGAAATAATTTAAAAAAGAAAGAGCTCAGTAAAACATGAGCTCTTTCTTTTTTATAAATACTAGATTAAAAATAATCTGATTTAATTCTATCTTTTTGTATCTGGTTGTTTGCCCAATGGTTTGCCTTTTGCAAAATCTACCAATATTGGTGCTGCAACAAAAATAGAAGAGTAAGTACCTGTAATAACACCAATTAACATTGCAAATGCAAAACCTCTTGTTACTTCTCCACCAAAGATGAATAAGATTAAGATGGTTAAGAATACAGTTAATGAAGTCATAATTGTACGACTTAAAGTTTGGTTAATGGCCGTATTAATAACTTGTTCTTTTGGCATAGATGGATACAATTTTGTATCTTCTCTAATTCTATCATAAACAATTACCGTGTCATTCATAGAGAAACCAATTACTGTTAAAATTGCAGCAATAAAATGTTGATCTATTTCTAATGGGAATGGTACAATACTTTTTGCAAAAGAGAATACAGCCAACGTTACAAACACGTCGTGCATTAAAGAGAAAATAGTACCTAAAGAGAATCTCCAATCTCTAAAACGCATGAAAATGTACAAGCAAATCATAATAATTGCAAGCAATCCAGCTTTAAACGCTCCTGCTTTCAATTCTTCTGAAATGGTTGGTAACACTGTTTGAGAACTTTGTTTGTATTTGGTATCAAACTCAATAAAAGTTAAGTCTTGTGGTAAATGTTTCTTTAAACCAACAAACAATGTTTGTTCTACTAAAGAATCTACTCTACCACCAGTTTCATGAATTTTATATGAAGTTGTAATATCTAATTGGTTAGAGCTTCCAACTGTTTTAATAATTGGGGTTTCTCCTTCAAATACATTCTTCAGTTCATCTCTTAAAACATCCGCATCAATAGGCTTATCAAAGCGTATTACATAGCTTCTACCACCAGCAAATTCTACTCCCTCATCAAAACCATTGAAGAAAGATGCAATACCCATTAAGAATACTACTACTGATATTCCATAAGCTACTTTTCTGTATTCGATAAATTTATAAGATGCATGTTTAAACACTTTTTTAGAAATACCTGTAAAGTATTCAAAATGGCGACCACCATTTTTAGAAGTGTACATATCTGTAATTAAACGAGATACCAATATACCACAGAATAAACTTAAAGTAATACCCAACATTTGTGTTGTTGCAAAGCCTAATACAGGGCCTAAACCAAAAGCAAACAAGATAGCTGCAGTTAAGAATGAAGTTACGTGGGCATCTAAAACTGGTGCAAGTGAACGTTTATAACCATCGTTTACCGCTACATTATAACTCTTACCTTTTTGTAATTCTTCCTTGATACGCTCGAATATAATTACGTTGGTATCTACTGCCATACCAATGGTTAGTACCAAACCTGCAATACCAGCAGCTGTTAATGTAAAGCCCAATGCTGCAAGAATACCAACAGTAAATAAGATGTTTAATATTAATGCAATATTGGCAACCCAACCAGCTGTATTGTAGTAAACTACCATTAATAAGAAGATTACTAAGAACGATACACCAAAACTCATTAAACCACCGCTTACAGCTTCTTCTCCTAAAGTTGCACCAATTACTTGTTCTTGTACAATTTTAGCAGGAGCAGGTAATTTACCTGTTTGTAAAATTTCTGATAAATCTTGAGCTTCTTTTACAGTATAGTTTCCAGAAATTTGAGAACTACCTGTTGTAATTGGCTCATTTACATTTGGTGCAGAGTACACAAAATTATCTAATACAATAGCAATTGGTTTACCTACATTTTTGGTGGTTAAATCGCCCCAAATTTTGGTACCTTCTTTATCCATTGTCATGCTAATAAGCACTTTGCTACCTTGATAATCTTGTCTAGCTTCGGCAACGTGTTCACCTTCTAATTTAGCTTGACCATTATCTAAAGTTTTTATTGCATATAAGTTTAATAACTTAGTTGATGTTTTTCCTTTTTCATCGCTGGCTTTGCCATACATAAATGCCAAGTTGTTTGGAAATTTGTTTTTAACAACATCCATTCTTAAATAGCCATTTAATAAACCAGTATCTTTTATTGCAACATAAGCCAAAGCAGCAGGGTAGCTGTAACCACCTTTTGAATTTTGACTTGGTTGATGCTCCTGACCCATTACAAACAATGAACTAATTGGATTGGCATTGTTTTTCTTTTTGGTTGTATCAGCGGCAGCAGTTGCACCTGAATCAGTATTGTCAGAAATTTTCCTAGTGCTAGTAGTGTCTGCAACTTTTACTGTTGTAGCTACTTTAGCAGAAGTATCTACCGCTTTTGTACCATTCAAATAGTCTTGCAATGCTTTATCAGCAGTTTCTAATCCTTTTCTTACATCATCACTTTCTACAGTATACACTTCAAAAAATTGAAGATTGGCAGTAGATTGTAAATATTTACGAACTCTTTCAGGATCGTTTGCACCAGCCAACTCAATGGTAATAATTCCTTTTGCAGGATTTTTATTGATGTTAGGAGATGATACACCAAACTTATCTATACGTGTACGCAATATTCTGTAAGTGTTTTCAAAAGCAACATCTGATTGTTCTTTTAAGTATTGCAATACTTTAGAATCGCTATCGTCAAACTTAATTGCTCCATTGCTTCTAGAAGCAAAGAAAGGAGCCAATTTACCAGCAGGATTTGCTTTTTTAAATTCTTCACTAAACAAACTCACCAAATCATTGTTGCTATTTGCTTTTAACTTAACAGCAGAAGCAAGAGCATTGTTAAATGCTGGATCTTTTGTATAGTTAGCCAACGACTTTAGTAAGCCATCTAAGCCTACTTCCATTGTTACACTCATTCCACCTTGTAAATCCAAGCCCAATAACAATTCTTGATTTTTTGCACTTTGATAAGTGGTTAAACCAAATGGCCCAATTTTACTTTCTTTGGTACTATCTAATAAACGTTGTAAACGAGCTTTTTTGATTTGTTTCAAAGTGTCTTCGTACAAAGCCTTAGCCTCGGCATTGCCAGCATATTTTTGGTCGGCAGTTTGATAATTGTCTTTTAACCATTTGTCAGCTTTAGCTCCCATCGACTTTTCGTGGCTACGAACAATCCATGTAAACGATAACTGATACAAACAAATTAAAATAAGTGCAATCGCAAAAAAACGAACCAAGCCTTTCAGTTGCATATTAGTAACGGTTTTACAAATTTTTATCCCGATTTTTCGGGTGGGCAAAGATAGGGGAATGAAATATTTAAAAATCAGCAAAAAAAAGCCTGTTAAATAAATCAGGCTGAATGGGTATAATTCTTACAATTATGGTTGAACATCAGTTAGTGTGATGTCGAAAAATAAAGGAGAGTTTGGAGCAATACTGCCACCAGCACCTACACAACCATAAGCTAATGAGGATGGAATAACCAATTTAATTCGTCCACCCTTTTGAATTAAAGGCAATCCAACTTGCCAGCCTTCAATTAAAGATTTTAGTTGCCAACCAGTACGAGTAGGGTCTGATAGGGTTTCAAAAGTGGTTCCATTCATTAACTTTCCTGTATAATAAATAAAAATTCTTGAATCTAATGTAGGTGTAATGCTTGCCCCAGCATTTATAACTTGATATAAAATACCAGAACTATGTTCGGTATAAGTAATTCCATTGGTGGTACAAAAAGCAACCATAGCTGCCTTTTCATCAGATGGAGATGTTTGTACACATCCTTTTTCTTTTTCGCAAGAACCTAAAGCTAACAATCCAATTAAACTAAAAAATAAGAATACTTTTTTCATTTTCACAATTTGCATAATATTATTAATGACTATTTTACGAGGTAATTTGCTGCGTAAGTTTTGCTGCTTTTTTCTTTTTTGCCAACAATTCTAAATATTGTTGTTCTTTTTGTTCCCAAGTATATATTCTGTAAAAGTAAGCTGTAAATACAGATATTACAACAATAATCACTATAAAAAGGGTAGGGCTTAATTTTGTATTGGCAACCATTGTTGCTCTTTGATACCAGCCAGAAAAAATAAAAATAAAAATACTTAAACTAAGGGCTAAACCTGCAGTTAAACCAATAATAAAATATTTAATATTCTTTTTTTCTTTCAATCTGTTGGTTTCCCAAAATTGAACGAAATCTTCTTCCATCTTTGTAAGCATCGCACAAATGTAAGCTTGTAGAAATAAGTTTTTAAGTAATTGAAAATAGAAAAATTTTCCCAACACCTTAAAGCTGTTTATTTTCGTTTGCTTGTGAATTGATTTTGTAGAAATAATTTTAATTATAGTAGATGCAAATTTTAAAGAAAAACGGGATTATACTTTTTTGGATGGTATTGTTTTTAGATAGCTTTTTTGTGTATCAACAAAATCTAAACTTTCATTTTTATTCCAAAATATTGTTGATGCCAATTTTAATGGCATACATTTTTTTAAATTCTAGAAAGAATAGATTTCAACGTTCTAAAATGTTGATTTTTTTAGGATTAACTTTTGCTTGGATTGGCGATATTTTACTCACACAAACAAGTGATACTTTTTTTGCTTTGGGTATGGTAGCATTTTTAGGAACACATATTTTTTACTCCATCTTTTTTTACAGAGTACAACCTATTGCAAGTACTACCAACTATGAAACAGTTATAGTGGCTTTAATTATTTTAACAGGTTTATATGCTGCTATGTATAACTTCATGAAATTAGATATAGCTGCATTTCCTCAGTTCGAAATTCCGGTTTATGTATATGCCATTTCTATAGGTATAATGGCTG
>JAGOUF010000077.1 GCA_018061385.1 Chitinophagaceae bacterium
ATTTTAGGTACAGGACAATTAAGCTTGGCTAAATTTTTATTTATTACTGCCGATGATACCAATCAATTAACAACACACAATATTGCAGAATACTTGCAATATATATTTGAAAGAATTGATTTAAAAAGAGATATTCATTTTTATACAAACACTACAATTGATACATTAGATTATAGTGGAACTGGTTTAAACACAGGCAGCAAAGTTGTTTTTGCAGCTTATGGTGAACAACAAAGAAACTTATGTACAGAAGTGCCAACTATACTAAAAGAATTGCAACTTTTTAAAAATGCTCAACTTGTTATGCCTGGCGTTGTAGCATTGCAAGCAAATAAATTTACAAGTCAAGTAAATGCTCAATTGGAGATGACGCAACTGAATGAACAACTAAAAAGTAACGAAACAGCACTTGCGTCTGTAGCACAAATTGTAATTTGTGATGATAGTAGTTTTGTTGCACAGAAATTGAACAATTATTTGTGGGTTACGTATACAAGAAGTAATCCAAGCCATGATATTTATGGAGTTAATGATTTTATATTGAATAAACATTGGGGTTGTAATGGACCAATGGTTGTTGATGCAAGAATAAAACCACACCATGCTCCACCAGTTGAAAAAGTGCCAGAAGTAGAAAAACGAATTGATAAATTTTTTGAAAAAGGAGGAAGTTTATATGGTATTATTTAATTTATTTTACTTCGAATAATTATTAGCTAGCCCAATTTTATAAATGAATTGGGCTTTTTTAGTACATTTTTTTTTATGTTGGACATAATTGATTATTATGGCTGTAAGTATTGATTTTATTGAATTTTAATGTTAATAGAATGGGTTAACCATTTGAAAAATGCAATGAATTTGTATTTTATTGCAAATTCGGTTCTACTACTTTTACACTATCAAAAAAAATAGCTACATTAAAATTCCCAGTAGCATTTTATCTAACTCTCTGCTTGTTGAAAAAAATATAACGGTTGTTACCTCTTGAAAATTTGGAATTGAATTGTTAACTTAAAAATTAAATAGTATGAAAACGGTAAGCAACAAAATGCGTAATGTATTAACAGTAGTTTTAATTATTGCCTTAATGGTATTGAGCAAATATTCATTTGCTGATACCACAGATAAAGATAAAAACAAAGCTACTCCTGTGCAAGTGAAGCACATAGGAACAGTAAATGGAAGTAATTTAATTGAAGTAAGCATTGATAATTTAGCTGAAGAAGTTATTGAAATTTCTTTTATAGATACTGACGGTGTCGAATTGTTTAAAGATGAATTTAGCGACAAAAAAATAGCGAAGAAATTTTTATTAGACATTCCAGAAAGTAGCATTAGTAAATTAAAAATAATTGTTACAACAAAAAAGAAAATGCAAACACAAAGCTTTGTAATTTCAAAAGATGATAAAGTAATTGAATTAAATGTTACAGCATTAAATTAAAATTTTACAACATCTCTGTACTTTATGTTTAAGTACAGAGATGTTATTTAAGTTATATTGCAACAACTTATATTAAAGCAATATGAATGTTGTGAATAGCTTTGTTACCTACAATGGTTATTGCCATTTAATGATAGATAAAATAGTTCTATCTGCACACGAAGATCCTAAATTAGAAAATTTTGACAATTATAACATAGAACCCAACTTATTTAGGTTATTGTTTAGCTCAATTGTTTTTGCAATTTGTATAGCAGCAATTATTGTTGGGTTTAGTACAAATAATTTTATTTGGGGTAGTTATGCTGTAGTATTTGCATCTCTAGCTTTATATTATTTTTATAGAGTTATTGTGTTTACACAAGCAAATATTATCTATACAAATACAATTTTAAAAATTCAATTTCTACCTTCTATTTATCCAATACAACAAGCCCATTTTTTAGTTACTTATAAATCTGGTTACCCAATTCAGCAAAAAAGAAAGATTTATTTAACCAATTGTTTTGCCAACAATGATGATGTGAATATTAAAAATGCGTTGGAAATTGTTGAAGAAGAGTTTGGGTAATGCATTCTTTAAGCCATTCTATTGTAGTCTTTTAATTTCTTTAACGTTTATGCTATGCTTAATTTGTAATAATAAGTGGCAATTGGGTACAAATTCAGCAATTAATAATTTAACCTCTATTTTTGCCCCTTAGAAAAAATCAATTATGGGAATAACACTTTTTATTATTGGAATTATAGGATGGCATTTTGGTATTTATTTATTGTTTAAAAAATCTGGAATTGAAGCTTGGAAAGCGTTTATTCCATTTTACAATACATGGTTAATTGTTGAAAAATGCAATATTGGAAAAAAGTGGTTTTGGTTTCAATTGATACCAATTGCTGGTCAGTTTATTACTATTTGGATTACCATAATTTATGTAATGCAGTTTGGTAAAACCAATTTACTTCATCATACATTGTTAACCTTTGTTCCTTTTATTTATTTCCCACTTATTGGGTTAGATAAAAATACAAAGTGGGGTGGGGAAGAAGTGTTTAAACGTTATAAAAAACCAGCTTCAAGAGAATGGGTTGATGCTGCTGTTTTTGCAATTGTTGCAGCAACCATTATTAGAAGTTTTATTTTTGAAGCATATGTTATTCCGTCGGGTAGTATGGAAAAAACATTGTTGGTGAACGATTTTTTGTTTGTAAATAAAATGTCTTACGGTCCACGTATTCCACAAACTCCATTAAGTTTTCCTTTTGTTCACAATTTATTGCCCAACTCTCAAACTCCATCTTATTTTAAGTGGATTCAAATTGATTATAAAAGATTACCAGGTTACACTAAAGTAAATAGAAACGATGTTGTTGTATTTAATTTTCCTGAAGGAGATACAACCATTAACTTACCAGAATATGGTTCTTTTCAATCGTATGCTTCTCAAGTAAGAAAGAAAGGCAGAGAGAATGTTTGGAATGAATTTGGTGACAATATTATTGTTCATCCAATGGATAAAGCAGACAATTACATAAAGCGTTGTGTGGCTGTTGCTGGTGATACAATACAAGTTAAAAATGCAATTTTATACATTAATAATAAACCTCAAGTTGCACCAAAATTTGCTCAAAGATCTTATGCTGTATATGCAAGTAAAGCAGGTTTGGATTTTGATATGTTACAAACCGACTATGATATTAATGTGAGAAATGATGATAAGTATAAAGACTATAGAGATTTCTTAAATATGCAGTTGGCAAAAGAAGGAGCTTGTATGATGTCTCTTACAGAAACTGAAGCTGCAAAAATGGCTAAAGTGCCTACTGTACTTAAAGTAGAACCAATTACTTCTGAGTATAATTCTACTGATGCACAAATAGATTTCTTTCCTTTTGATTCTGCACATTATAAAAATAGTGTAGATAATTATGGCCCAATTTATATTCCTAGAAAAGGAGTAACTATTGAATTGAACAAGGCAAATTTGCCTTTATATAGAAGATTAATTTCTGTTTACGAAGGACATACATTGGCAGAAACTGCCAACGAAATTTTAGTTGACGGAAAGCCAGTTTCAAATTATACATTCAAATACAATTATTATTGGATGATGGGCGATAATAGACACAATAGCCAAGACAGTAGATTTTGGGGTTATGTTCCTGAAACACATATTGTTGGAAAAGCTTCCATGATTTGGTTTAGTTGGGATGGTGGTCCACGTTGGAAAAGATTGTTTAACTTCATTAAATAACAAATCAGTATATTACGTGTTATATTTAATTACTTACATTTCAATTTTGTAAGTAATATTTTATCTAACTCAACAATTGTTTATGCTAAAAGAGCAGTATAGTTTTGAATATGAAGTGTATGATTCTATTAATGATTTGAATAAAGAGGATGCCGATTTATTGATCAAGGCAAAAGCTACAGCAGAAGAAGCTTATGCTCCTTATTCTAATTTTTTAGTAGGTGCTGCAGCAATACTTAACAATCAAGAAATTGTAACAGGTTCTAATCAAGAAAATGCAAGTTATCCTGTTGGTATTTGTGCAGAAAGATCTTTGTTGGCAACGGCAGCTGCATTGTTTAAACAAACTCCAATACAAACAATGGCAATTGCCTATCACAATATAAATGGAACAAGCCATAACCCTATTTCTCCATGTGGTATGTGTAGGCAAAGTTTGTTAGAATATGAAGGAAGAACAAAGCAACCCATTCGGCTAATTTTAGGTAGTTTAGATGGTAAAATATTGATTGTTAATTCGGCTAAACAATTGTTGCCTTTTAGTTTTACATCGGATAGTTTAAAGTAAAAACTAGTTGGCTCAACAACATTTATTGTTGTTGATAAATCTTTAAATCATACTAACTGATGATAAAATCTCTATTTATTATAGATGACGATCCTATTTCAATAAAAATTTGTGAATTTGTTATTAGCAATACGGCATTTGCAGAATCTGTATTATCGTTTACCAATGGAAAAAATGCAATTGATTATTTCTCAGAATATTTTGAGAAGGTAAAATTAAACGAAGTAGTTCCAGATGCTCCAGATTTAATTCTATTAGATCTAAACATGCCTGTAATGGATGGTTGGGGTTTTATGGAAAATTTTATGCGAAAATATGCCAATCGATTAGTCAATACTTCAATTGCAATTTTATCGTCTAGTGTTAATCCAAAAGACTTTATGAAGTCGCAACAATATGATGTGATCATCGACTTTATTAATAAACCATTTACAGTAGATTTAGTGAATGAATTAAAGCAACATGAAGCACTTTCAAAGCATTTTAATAACTAGTTGAATTGTAAGGAAGGCATTCGATATTGTTGACTATCGTACACAAATAATTCTTCAACGGTGTATGTCCAATATTTACATAAAGGCGATTTCTCTAAAATTTTTTCAGCTTCTTTTTTTGAATCAATATTTAAAGTTATCCAACAAGTTTGGCTTTCCATACTTACAGCATAACTGTCAATAGTCATTTTGTTAATTAAGTAATTAATATATGTTCTATGTGGTGGAACTAAAGACAAAAAATCTTCATCCATAGTAAAATGAATAATTGCTTGAAATTTTTGCATAATTACTTTTATTGATTGTATACAACTTTTGTGCTACAAATTTTAAGATGTCATTTTAGCAATATTTACACATTGATTGGCTACTAAAGTACCTCATTTATTGTGTTTATAACAATAGTTTTGTATTGTAACTAAAATAAAAGGAAGCAATTACGCTTCCTTTTATTCTATTGTTTTTTTTCTTTTCGTGCTTTTATTTTTTCTCTAATTGCAACTTTTTTATCAGCAGGTAAACTGTCGTATTTAGCTTTTGCTTCTTTTCTTTTTTCTTTAACAGCAGCTTTTTCATCTGGTGTCATGTTCTCCATTTTTTCTTTTCTTTTTTGCACCATTTCCTTAGCTTTTTCCTTTTGCTCTGGAGTTAAATTTTTTCGCTTCTCTCTCATCTCTTTCTTGCGTTCCATTTTTGTTTTAGCAACTTTACTAGTGTCTTGTGCATGCACAATAGTTGGTGCAGCAAAAAACAAACTTAACAATAGCATACAAATTATTTTGTTCATATTTTTTATTTTAATAACAGACTTGAATGAGATAAAATAGTTTAATCTACTAGTAAACTAATTGACCAATTTTCCCACGTTCGCCTGCCAAAAAAACCAATTTTTTTCCTGGAGAAACCATACAAACATTAAATCCTTCAGTTGTAATACTTAACCAATCATTGCCTCCATCTTTTGTAAAATCAACTCCATTTGTACCACAAGAAACCATTTTGTCATTTCCTATATAAGCAATGCAACTTCTATAACCATATGGTTGTGCAGTAGAAGGTGTTGCCCATTTTTCACTTCCAATTTTTGTCCAAGCAAAATTATCATAAGCACTTCTGCTGTCTTTATAATCTCCACCAATGCAGTAAATATTTTTTTTGCCATCAGTAGCAATTGAAAAAACGCCTCTGCTATCTTTTTCTCTTGCCAGAACAGTAGGGTAGGCTTTGTTTTTCTTCCCTTCTTTTGCCATAAAATATAAATTACTCACAGCACCACCTGTAGCAAAAACATATTCATAATCTGGATGGTTGATCATTATAATATTGGTTCCACTTGCAGCAAAAATAGATTCACCATTTACTTGTGCAGGTGGCAATTTATACAATGGTTCAGGTTCCCAAGTATCGCCACCATCTTTTGTTTTTATTACATAAAAAAACTTTCTGCCACCATCACCAACAGGTATGGCATCGCCAATACAAATTCCTTCATTTTCATTTTTAAAATCCATTGCATCTAAAAATAAACCAGGCAATGTTTTTGTAAAAACAAGTTTCCAAGTTTTGCCACCATCTTTAGTTTTTAAAATATATGCAGGATCGCCAACAGCCATAATAATTGCTGTGTTGCTATCAATGGCATGAATATCTCTAAAGTCATTTTTTTCGTAACCAGCAACTTTAATCCAAAACCAACTTTTGCCTGCATCTGTACTTCTTCCAACAGTTCCCTCACTGCCACTTAACCAAATTACCTCGTCTGTTGGTAAACACATGCCTCTAAAACTTACATTTGCTGGAGCGTTGGTACTTAACATTTGTACACCTCTTTTTTGAGCTTGTGCCATTCCAACCAAAAGTAGAATTGTACTTAATGTGGAAACAATCTTTGCTTGAATCATCTGATTTTAAGTTTTATTTGTCGAAAATAATTAAATACTTGCTTTATAATACTGGAGCAATATAATATTTGTTTTTATTCTAAAGTAAATTAACGAATCAATACAAGAATATGATACCTTATTGGATGAGCAGAACTCAATTGTTACTTGGCGATGAACCAATTGAAGCGTTAATGCAAAAAAATGTTTTGGTTGTTGGTTTAGGAGGTGTTGGTGGTATTTGTGCAGAAATGATTGCAAGAGCTGGCGTTGGAAAAATGACAATTGCCGATGCCGATGTTGTTGATTTAAGTAACTGCAATCGCCAAATTCCTGCATTGCATAGTACAGCAGGAAAACCAAAAGCTACAGTGTTGGCAGAAAGGTTAAAAGATATTAATCCAAATATTGAATTAACTGTTTTGGAATTATATATTAGAGATGAAATTACCAATGAACTTTTAGACAAAGGCAATTTTGATTATGCAGTGGATTGTATAGATACTTTAAGTCCCAAATGTTTTTTTATTAAAGCTTGTATCGATAGAAATATCCCTATCATAAGTTCAATGGGTGCTGGCGGAAAAATAAATCCATTAAAAGTAACAGTTACCGATATTTCAAAAACACACCAATGTAATTTAGCTTTTTATGTAAGAAGAAAATTAAGAACACTTGGTATAAAAAATGGAGTTGATGTTGTATTTAGTGCAGAGGAAGTTGATCAAGCAAAAATTATTGTATCAGAAAAAGCTCATCCTAAAAAATCTTTAATTGGCACAATCAGTTATATGCCTGCAATATTTGGTTGTGTTGCAGCAAGTGTGGTAATTAGAAACTTAGTTGGATTAGAAGAAATCGATTCGGCCCCTAAGAAAAAAATCAAGGGTTAACCTTTCACATTAATATATTTAACGCAATACTATCTTCGCAAATATGCAGCAACATTTAATCGATCAATTTATCAATATTGCCAATACGCATGGCACTCCAGTTTATGTGTACAATGCAGCAACAATTACCAAACAATATCAAAAATTGGTCAACGCTTTTAAGCAGAGTGATGTAAAAATATTTTATGCATGTAAGGCATTAACCAATATTAATATTTTAAAACATGTTGCCAATATTGGAGCAAATATTGATTGCAGTAGTATTAATGAAGTAAAGTTGGCATTGTATGCAGGTGTACCATCCAATAGAGTTTTATACACATCTAATGGCGTTGCTTTTGATGAAATTGTGGAAGCAAAAAACTTAGGTGTACACATTAATATTGATAGTATTAGTAACCTTGCAAAATTTGGTGTAAGTTTTGGAAATGCTTATCCTGTTGGCATTCGGTTGAGGCCAAATATAATGGCAGGTGGAAACTTGAAAATTTCTACTGGCCATGATAAAAGTAAATTCGGAATTCCTGTTGAACAAATTAATGAAGTAGTTGCTGTTATGCAACAACACAAGTTGCCCATTAATGGTTTGCACATTCATACAGGCAGTGAAATAAAAGATGTAGATGTTTTTGTGAAAGGAATTGAAGTATTGTTTGATTTGATTCCTTTATTTAAAGATTTAAGTTTTATTGATTTGGGTGGTG
>JAGOUF010000078.1 GCA_018061385.1 Chitinophagaceae bacterium
CAATTCATCCCACCTACTTGTATACTTGGGGCTATGAAAATTTTGCTGCATTTTCCAGTTTCGTGTTGTGCCACTACTTGCAAACTTTAAAACATCGTTGCGTTGACTAAAATTAATATTATCTATAACATTCATGAGCAGGTTACCCCTGTTTTTTGTATCTGATAAAAACAAGTTCCCTTGAATTGATTGATCAGGAACAATATCACTAAGCATTACACCAGCTTTTTTGTAACTTCTTCCTTGTTCAAATAAACGTTCAGCAATTTCTAAAGCAGGTTTAATTAATTCGTGTGTTTTTGAAGTGGCTAGGTTTAGTGTTGTATAACTGCTAATAGTTGCACCACGTTTAAAAGTAGCATTGTGGTTTTGTTCTTTAGCAACAATAAATACACTGATATACTTTGCAGCACCATGTTGCCTTCTTAGCTTTTCTGCTGCTCTTGATGTATAGGTTGCTATGGCTTCTTTAATACTTTTAAGATCAGTTACAGTTTCTCCAAACATTCTAGTTGTGGCAATCATTTTCTTATTGATTAGTTCATCACCTAAATTCATGCTAGTAATGCCTTTTAATTCTCTCCACAAACGCAATCCTATTACACCACCCAAATGAATTCTTGCAAAATCAATAGGCTTCAGCGTTAGGTCAAAAGCAGTTTGTACACCAAACTTTTTTAGTTTTTCTGCATATTGATAACCAATTCCCCAAACATCACTAATATTCGTTTGTCTTAAGGCTTGTTCTATTTTAAGCTTACTGTCTAACACCATTATACAACCACTATTTTGCTTATTTTTTTTACTCAATTTATTGGCAGCCTTAGCCAAAACTTTTGTTGCTGCAATACCTACAGATACTTTAATGCCTGTCCACATTTCAACAGTTTCTTTAATATCCACTGCTACTTGCTGTAATTGTTCAACAGGAATAAAATCCAAATTCAAAAAACATTCATCAACACTATACACTTCTACATTTTCTTTTCCAAATAAGATGCGTAAGGTTTCCATTACTCTCCAACTTAAATCGCCATATAAATTATAGTTGCTTGAAAATGTTGTTACTCCGTATTTTTCTATCAAAGGCTTTGCCTTAAAATAAGGACCAGCCATAGCAATACCAAATACTTTGGCCTCATCACTTCGTGCAATAATGCAACCATCGTTATTGCTTAAAACAATAACTGGCTTGTTCTCTAATTCTGGCCTAAATAGTCTTTCACACGAACAATAAAAACTGTTACAATCAACAATTGCTTTCATAGAACCCCCTCCGCCCCCTGAAGGGGGAACTTTGACGCTGTAATTGCAGGATTGCTGCTTTTTTGTAACAGGTTATTAATCTGTTCTACAGTTGTTTCATACTGATTAAGAACTGCATTGTTAGTGAAACGTATTAGCGTCATACCATCTGCTTGCAATGATTGCTGTCTTTCTTCATCATGTTGTTTTACATCAGGTTTAAGATGGATGTTTCCATCTACTTCAATAATCAGTTTCAATGCATGGCAGTAAAAATCAGCAATAAAAATACTCATTGGATGCTGTCTCCTGAACTTGTAGCCCATTGGTTTTGTCTTCAAATAACCCCACAATTTTATTTCAGCATTGGTAAGATTGTTTCTTAACGCTTTTGCATTTTCAAAGATGATTGGATGTGCTCCCAAGAACATTTTCTTTTCCATTTGCCAAGTGATTTTATTTATTGCATAATCTTCTCTATAATGGTCCTCCCTTTAGGGAGCTAGAGGGTTTTCTTTTTATTAAAAGCCATTAGTGAAGCATCCAACATGTGTATTACACAAGTAACTACACCCCAACTAATAAATTGTGTAAATTCATCTAATGTTATGTCTTTAAATTTTTTGTTTTCAGCCGATAAGCAAGCGGTATTAAAATCTTTTGAATAACGCCGTACAAACAATTCTCCATTTACTGCAGCTACAATAATTTTTCCATTGGTGGCTTTAATGCTTCTATCTACAATTAATACATCGCCAACATGTATGCTTGCATTTTCCATTGCATCGCTATTCATCCTAAAAAAAAAGGTAGCTGGTTTGTTCATAATTAAACGTTCATTCAAGTCAATTCCACGTTCCATAAAATCATCTGCTGCTGCACCGAAACCAGTAGCATTTGCTGTTAATACTTCTTTTTGCTGAAACTTTTTTGTGCCATCGTATACACTATTATAAAACATTTCGTCTTGCATAAAATAAATTTTGTAATGCTAAATTAATTAGTATTTTTATACCACAAAATTTAGTTTTAAAATTACTTGTATGAAAAATATTTTATTGAATTGTGGCAAAATCCATCAACAATACAGAATTGTAGCAGAGTACAACAGCATAAACACATCGTTGGCATTGGCAGGTTTTTGTGCAGAAGAACATACAGAAAATATGCTTTTTAGGCATTTACAAAATCTTTGTGTACAAAGCGATGGAAGTTTAAACAGCACTCATGGGTTGTTGTGTAATATGATGCAGCAATGGACAACAGCTTTCAATATTCCTGCATCGCAAATGTTGCAAAATGTTACTGGCAACAATTCTGAAAAGTTGAAATCGGTTTGTTTGTATAAAACAAAAAATGGGGAAGAAGAAAAATTAATCAACAGAATTTTAATGTAGAGAAAAAGCAATTATGCAACATCCATTTATACTAGATCACCAATCCAAAATTCCTTTAACAAAGGGAAATAAACTGCATATCAATGAGTATTTATTAATACTTCAACCACACGAAGATTTGTACAACAAAATCATGGATATTAAGTATTCGTTTGCTGATAAGTATGACTGTTCTTTAGCAAGGTATACGAAACCACATATTACATTGATAAATTTTATTCAATGGGAAATGCAGGAAACTAAGTTAATAAACAGGTTGAAAAATATAATTGAAAACCTTACGCCATTTAGTGTAAAAATTGATGGCTTTGCAAGCTTTCCTACACATACCATTTATTTTAATATACAAACCAAAAATGATATTGTGGAAATGCTAAAATCATTAAGACCTATTCAATCTTTAATGACTTTAAGCAAAAAAAATAAACCACATTTTATTACAGAGCCACACTTAGCCCTTGCAAGAAAACTTCAACCTTGGCAATATGAAAAGGGTTGGTTAGAATATAGCAATACCAACTTTGTTGCAAGTTTTATGGTAAATAAAGTAATGCTTTTAAAACGTGAGGTAGAAACAAAGAAGTACTTTATTGCAGCATCTTTTTTGTTAGCAAGTAAAGCTTCAACAGGGCTTACACAGGCATCTCTTTTTGCTTAAATAACCACAACGTTGTGCTGCTTTGTGTCTTAGTGCCTTTGTGGTAAAAACTCTTCTAGTAAATATTCATCATGAAAAATATTAACGATAACCCCAATGCCAAACCCAAGCCCTCATCTTTAAGAGAAGATGAATATTTAAAAGGTAGAGGTGCACAAATAAATACTATCAACCGTTTTCTTAAAAACCATACAGCAAAAGAACATATAGAAGCTATTGACGATTGGACTGAAAAAAATATTGCTACTGTTTATTTAGAAGACAAAGCCAAGAGCATTGTAAATAAAGTTGATAGCCCAGATGTTGGTATGTTTTATAGCATGAATCCATACCAAGGTTGTGAGCATGGCTGTATTTATTGTTATGCACGAAATGCCCATGAATATTGGGGTTACAGTGCAGGACTCGATTTTGAACGCAAAATTATTGTAAAGAAAAATGCCCCCGAATTACTACGTAAATTTCTAATGAACAAAAATTGGCAATGCTTGCCCATTAGCTTAAGTGGCAATACAGATTGTTACCAACCAGCAGAACAAAAGTTTAAACTTACAAGAGGTTTGTTAGAAGTATGTAACGAGTTTAATCAGCCAGTTGGAATGATTACAAAAAATGCTGGAATGTTAAGAGACAAAGATTTGTTACAAGAAATGGCAAAGAAAAATTTGATTAGCATATTGGTAAGTATTACTTCTTTTAACGAAGACTTACGTCGTGTAATGGAGCCACGTACAACTACAGCTACACAACGTTTACGCATTATTAATGAGTTAAGCACTGCAGGTGTACGCATGGGTGTAATGTTAGGTCCTATGATTCCTGGATTAAACGAACACGAAATGCAACGTATTATGAAAGCAGCATCAGAAAATGGAGCAACTTTTAGTGCTTACACTTTTATACGTTTGAATGGTGCAATAAAAATTATGTTTCACGATTGGTTGTATAAAAACTTTCCCGATCGTGCCGATAAAGTTTGGCATTTAATAGAAAATGCACACGATGGAAAAGTAAATGATAGCCGTTATGGTATAAGAATGAGAGGCGAAGGTCCAATAGCCGATTTGGTAAAACAACAGTTTGCCAAATACAATAAACTCTATGGCTTTAATGCCGAACGTTGGGGTTTAGATACCACACAATTTAGAAGACCTGGAGAGCAAGGGAAATTGTTTTAAAATATTTATGGGATGTGCAGTAGTATTTCAATTTGGCTGTAGTGGCGTCGCACACTTGTACGATTGAATATAACTAAGCTTTTAGCGAAGCGTAAATAAAGACACATCTAATAGTTAATGGGTATAAAATTTATACATTTTAAAATCACTACTTGTATTTTTATAGTAGAAACCAATTTGCAAAATGATTGACATAAAACATGAAAATAGAAAGCAACTTGAAAAGCTAACCTATACCGACTTATTCTGTGGCATTGGTGGTTTTCATTTAGCATTTGATTCATTTTATTCCAATTGTGTTTTTGCATCAGATATTGACAAGCCAGCACAGGAAGTTTATGAGAGCAATTTTGGCTTAAAGCCTTCTGGTGACATCACTTTGATTGATGAAAAACAAATACCTAAACATGATATTTTATGTGGTGGTTTTCCTTGTCAGGCATTTAGTGTATCGGGTAAGCAGAAAGGGTTTGATGATACAAGAGGCACTTTGTTTTTTGATATTGCAAGAATAGCTAATCACCATCAACCTAAAATTTTATTGCTTGAAAATGTAGCCAATTTTGAAAAACATGATGATGGCAAAACACTTCAAACTGTTCTTTCTACTTTAGACAAAATTGGGTACAACTGTTTCTATCAAGTATTAAATGCTTCATCATTTGGCATTCCACAAATAAGAAAACGTATCTACTTTGTTGCATTCAGGAAAGATTTGAATATCCAAAAGTTCTGTTTCCCAAAAGCAAGTAACAGAAATGTTAGATTGTATGACTTCCTTGAATCAAATAAAGAACACGAAGAACTACAACTAAAGAAAAGTAATTACACTTTAAATTCAGAAGCATTTGATGATTGCAACGTGTTATTGCAAACGGAAGTTTCAGCCAACACTTCCATACGAATTGGCTCTGTAAATAAAGGAGGACAAGGTGATCGAATTTATCATCCCAATGGTCATGCTATTACCTTGTCTGCTTATGGAGGAGGTAATGGGGCAAAAACTGGCTTGTATTTAATTGATGGTGTCATTAGAAAATTGTCACCAAGGGAATGTGCCAACATCATGGGTTTTCCCAAAAATTTCAAGCTGCATTCCAATAGAAACCAATGCTATAAACAATTTGGTAACAGTGTAGTTGTTGATGTTTTGCAGCATATTCTAATTTCGATAAATAAAGCTTTGCAATAATGGATAGAAAAGAACATGGTTCGCAAACAGCCAAGAATGGATTCAAAAATGAAAATGATATTATTAACAAGTTCAACAATTGGAAAGCTGATGTAGAAGCCTGTTTATGGCTTAAGATTATGGGTTATAAGATGGAGGAGATAGAGTTTGTAAAAGCTGTTAAAGTACATGGATATAAAACAGATGTTCAAGCTCAAGTAACCATAAAGTTAAAAGAAGCCATTGATGTACAGAATCTTCAAGTGAAGTTGGTAAGCAATAAAAAAGGGTTCAATCAAATTGATAAAAGATGGGTTGACACTTATGCTAACCTCTGGAATATGCCAGCAAATATTTCTTTGCTGTTTAAAAAATATTGTGGTGAAGTTTTGCCAACTACAAAAGTTAGAGACAAACGAAGAATGTTTGTTAATGAGTTTGAACCAAATGAACAAATAGAACTTCTATATTGGTTAAATGAAAATAAGCAACTTTTAATAAACGACATTCTAAAAGGCAGAGGTCAATTTGCTGCTGAATGGATGTTAGTAGCTCAGAAAACTAGCACAAATGCAAGATGGGTATTGCAGCCAATAAATGTTTGTATCAATCATTACAGCAAGGGAGAAACCTTAATTACAAAACAAGGAAATATTAGGGTTGGAAAGGTTGGTGTACAAAGAAAAGGGGGTGATGGCGGAAGAAAAACAGCTCAAATGTTACAGTTTAAAATAGACCCTACAGATATGTTTGATGTATAATTACACCAATCTATACATTTTACCAGGCAAACTCAATACTATGTTTTGCAATTCTAAGTTTAAAATGGCACTAGCAATACTGCTGCTACTTAAGCCAGATTGTAAATAAATATCATCAATTGAAATGGTTTCTTTTGAGTTGATTAATTGTAAAATAGTTTTTTCATCTTCAGTTAATTCTATAAACAATTCTCTTTGCTTTTTAGGTTGTTTCTTTTTTTCTTGCCAACCCATTTCTTCAATTAATTGTTCTGTACTTGATAGCAGTATTGCTTTGTTTTGTTGTATTAGTTTTAAGCAACCACTACTTTTTCCATCATATATTTTACCGGGTATTGCAAATACATCTTTGTTGTAATTGTAGGCCAATTCTGCAGTTATCATGCTGCCGCCTTTGCTTGCAGTTTCTACAACAATTGTGGCATCGGCCATGCCAGCAACAATTCTATTTCGTTGAGGAAAATTGTACCTGTCGGCTTTGGTGTTTTTTCTAAACTCAGTTAATAAACCACCGTTTAATAAAATATCTTTTGCTAAACTTTTATGCTGTGCAGGATAAATAGAATCTAACCCATGTGCTAAAACACCAACATTGGCAACATTGTTTTTTATTGAAGCTTTGTGTGCAATAGCATCTATACCATAAGCCAAACCACTTACAATTAAAACATTGTAAGGTATAAATTCTGTAATTAAATCTTCTGTTACTTGTTTACCATAATCTGTGTTGTTGCGAGTGCCAATAATGCTAATTATTTTGCTATTGTTAAGGTTGGCATTGCCTCTGTAATATAAAATAGTTGGTGCATCGTAACAATGCAATAAGCGTTTTGGATAATCGTTGTTTGTAAGAAATAAACATTGTATATGATGCTTCTCTGTAAACTTTATTTCATCTTCAGCATCTTTAAATTGGTTGAAATCTTTTATTTGCTTGGCTCTAATTTCTCCAATACCATCTACAGCACTCAAGTCTTTTTTCTTGGCTTTAAAAATACTTTCAGCATTGCCAAAATGTTCAATCAATTGTTTGGCTTGTACAGGTCCAATATTTGGAATTAAAGTAAGAGCAATTTGATACAGCATTTCATTGTTCATACAAGAGCTATATAGGTAATTGATAAATAATTTGTGAAAGGAAATATACCGTAAATTAGGTATATTCTTTATTTCTTTTTTAAGGTTCTTTGTCTAAAATAATTTTTATGAAATGGACTGTAGCGTTGTTGTTATTTGTACTAAATGTACAGGCACAAAAAGTAGTTAAGCCTAAAGGAAATACGAAAGAACAGTTTTCGCTAACCATTAATAACGAAAACTATAAAACATTTGTTGAGGCTTTTATAAACAAAGATGAGTACAAGCAGTTATGGTTGAATTATATAAAAACTGTACCCGAAAATATATTGTTAGCAAACAAAGGGAACTTGTTATCGGCTAAAGTAGAAATATTGGTAAGTATAAGTCATGATGGAAAAGTATTTATTGAAAGCCATAATTCTTCAAGTGGCAATGAGATAATTGTTAGCAATGATTCTTTAGGTATTGTTGTAAATAAAATTAGAAAAGATTTACGAAAAATAGTTAAGAAGAAAGGTATTGTTACTCCTTCTTATAGCAAAAGTTTTAATGGATATGTTAATGATGAAGTTGTTATTGAACAAGTTTGGGTAACAACATTATAATCCCACAATTGTAAACTCTGTTCTTCTGTTTTGTGATCTGCCTTTTTCTGTGGCATTATCGGCAATGGGTTTACTCGATCCTAAGCCTTTGTAAGTAAGTCTTGTTGAGGATATTCCTTTGCCAACCAAATATTCAAC
>JAGOUF010000079.1 GCA_018061385.1 Chitinophagaceae bacterium
CTATTGGGGGTGTAATCAATACATAACTCAAAGAGCATTGGGAGCCGATTTAAAAACTGCCAGAAGTGGTCTTTTGTTTGCTGCTTTTCTTAAATTATTAATGCCTATAATAGTTGTACTTCCTGGTATTGCAGCTTATGTGTTGCATAAAGAAGGCAACTTTCAAACTGAAATGTTACAAAATGGAGAACTCAATCCAGATAGAGCTTACCCAGTTTTATTAAATCTTTTGCCAGAAGGGTTAAAAGGCTTGTCTTTTGCTGCATTAACTGCTGCTGTTGTAGCTTCTTTAGCTGGGAAAGCCAATAGCATTGCCACTATTTTTACACTCGATATTTATAAGAAAAATATTAATGTAAATGCTGATGAAAATAAGATGGTTTGGATTGGTAGAATATCTGTAATTCTAGCCATGTTAGTTGCTGTTATTATTGCACCATTATTGGGTATTGATAAAAAAGGGGGGTTTGAATTTATTCAAGAATATACAGGATTTGTAAGCCCAGGTATTTTTGCCATGTTTATTCTTGGTTTCTTCTGGAAGAAAACTAGCTCTAATGCTGCAATGTTTGCAACAGTTGGAGGATTTGTATTAAGTGTAATTTTTAAATTTCTACCTCAATTCGTTAATCTTAGTTGGTTAAAACCATTCGGCTTTGCCACTTTAGTGCAACAAAAAGATGGCTCCATGATTTATGAAATTCCTTTTTTAGATAGAATGGGTTTTGTATTTATTATTTCTGTTTTGTCTATGATTCTAATTAGCTTATTAGATGCAAAAAGGGGCATTCCGTCAAAAGGGTTAGAAGTTGATAAATCTATGTTTAAAACCAATACAGGATTTGCCATAGGTGCAATGCTAATCATAGGTATTTTAGTAGCATTATATACTATATACTGGTAATTGTTATAAATCTTATATGTATGTATAAGTTGGGTTTATAATTATTTCAAATTCACTTCAAATAATTTGGGTATGCAAATAAAAAAATATTTTTCTTTAATGGTGTTTCTCTATGGCATGCATATCTATTCGGTTGCCCAAAAGCCTTACACCTCTAAAGTTTGGCAAGCTGATAATGGGAATGGCACTTATTCTAATCCAATTATTCATGCAGATTATAGCGACCCCGACGTAATACGTGTTGCTGATGATTATTACATGGTTGCTTCAAGTTTTAATTATGTACCAGGGTTGCCCATTTTACATTCAAAAGATTTAGTAAACTGGACAATTATTGGTCATGCTCTTATTCAACAACCTCCTTACGATAGATTTAATAAAGTACAACATGGAGGAGGGGTTTGGGCACCTGCAATTCGATTTCATAAAGGAGAATTTTATATTTATTACCCAGACCCAGATGAAGGAATTTATGTTGTAAAAGCTGCTAAAATTACTGGCCCTTGGAGTGAGCCTTTGTTGGTGAAAAAGGCTAAAGGTTGGATAGATCCTTGTCCGTTTTGGGATGAAGATGGTAAAGCTTATTTAGTAGCTGGAGTAGCAGCAAGTAGAAGTGGAATAAAAAGTGTTTTATTGTTGCATAGAATGAGTGCTGACGGAACTCGATTGTTAGACGATGGAGCAATTATTTTTGATGGACATGATAAACATCCAACTGTCGAAGGACCTAAATTGCACAAACGAAATGGGTACTATTATGTATTTGCACCAGCAGGTGGCGTTGGACAAGGATGGCAATTGGTTTTACGTAGTAAAACAATTGATGGACCTTATGAACATAAAATAGTATTAGAGCAAGGTTCTAGTAATTTCAATGGCCCACATCAAGGTGCATGGGTAGAAACTCAAACTGGAGAAAGTTGGTTTATACATTTTCAAGATAAAGATGCTTATGGCAGAATTGTTCATTTACAACCTATGCAATGGAAAAATGATTGGCCAATAATAGGAGTTGATGCAGATGGCAATGGTATTGGAGAGCCAGTAACTACATTTAAAAAACCAAACGTTGGAAAAAGTTATCCAATACAATCACCTCAAGAAAGTGATGAGTTTAATACCAACAAAATTGGTTTGCAATGGCAATGGAGTGCCAATAGAAAATCCAATTATTTTATGCCGGCAGGTGCCAACTATGGTTTTTTGCGTTTGTTTACAGTGGCTAAAATCGATAGTACATTGAACATCTGGGATGCACCTAATTTATTTACACAAAAATTTCCTGCACCAAATTTTAGTGCAACAACTAAACTAAATTTTACTGCTCGTGCAAACAATGAAGAAGTCGGTTTAATTATAACAGGATTAGATTATGCTTATATCTCAATAAAGAGAAATGAACATGGATTGATTGTAACTCAGGTAAAATGTATTGATGCAGAAAAGGCTAAACCAGAAATAAAATCATCTGAAATATCTGTAAACAATAACAACATTTATTTTAAAGTTCAAGTGAGTAACGTACAACCAACTGATGATGATTACAAACAATTTGTAAGAAGCGAAAACAATAAATGGGGCAATGCAAAATGTATTTTTAGTTATAGTATAGATGGGGTTGAATATAAACAATTGGGCGAACCATTTGCTGCCAAGAAAGGAAAATGGATTGGTGCTAAAGTTGGCTTGTTTGCCTTGCGAAATGGTAAAGTATACGAAAGTGGATATGCTGATGTGGACTGGTTTAGAATAGATAAATAACTGAACCTTATGAATTGTAACTTGGTATTTCTTCCAATAAAATTTTATTGCTTGTTTTTAGTCCATAGGTAATTGTACCATTGGTTGTAATTAAATAATCAACTTGTAAAGTTTGATTGTAATTTAATATTTGAGCAAATGTTTTTTCGTTTACTGGCACATTCATTTCTTTACATTCAACAATCATCCACGGCAAGGAATTTTTATAAACTATGATGTCGCATCTTTTTTTTAATTCGCCCAACTTAATTTCTTTTTCTACAGCAATTAAACTTGCAGGATATTCTTTTTCAACTATTAAATATTGAATAAAGTTTTGTCTCACCCATTCTTCTGGAGTGAGTAAAATCCACTTCTTTCGAATAACATCAAAAATGAATTCTTTGTTATTTTCTTCTTTCATTTTAAAGCCTGCCGATGGGTAAACGATTTTTATCATACAGTTTTATGCAACTATTTTCTTATTTTTACAGATGGTTGTCAAAGATACCATAGCTTTATTACTAACGATAAATTGAATATTATGAAGTCGAAACAGGAAATTGTAAACAACTGGTTACCGAGGTATACAGGTGAAAAATTAGAAAATTTTGGCAAATACATTTTGCTTACCAACTTTAGTAATTATGTAGAAATGTTTGCCAAATTGAATAAGGTAGAAGTGATTGGAAGAGATCGCCCATTTCAATGTGCAACAGCCAATGGAATTACAATAATAAATTTTGGAATGGGAAGCCCAGGAGCTGCAACAGTAATGGATTTATTAAGTGCAATTGACCCTAAGGCTGTATTGTTTTTGGGTAAATGTGGAGGGTTGAAAAAAAGAAATAAAATTGGCGATTTAATTTTGCCAATTGCTGCAATACGTGGTGAAGGAACAAGTAACGATTATTTTCCACCAGAAGTACCAGCTATGCCTGCATTTGCTTTGCAAAAAGCTATCTCAACAACCATAAGAGACCACAATACAGATTATTGGACTGGAACAGTTTATACAACCAATAGAAGAGTTTGGGAACATGATGAAGATTTTAAAAAGCAATTGAGAAAAGTGAGAGCTTATGCAATTGATATGGAAACTGCAACCATTTTTATGGTTGGGTTCTACAATCAAATTCCAACAGGTGCTTTATTGTTGGTAAGCGATAGCCCAATGGTGCCAGATGGTGTAAAAACTGAAGCTAGCGATAAAAAAGTAACCTCTCAATTTGTTGATAGGCATTTAAAAATTGGAATTGATTCGTTAAAGCAATTAATTAACAATGGTGCAACGGTGAGACACTTGCATTTTTAAAATTGTTATATAACAAGGAAATTCATAAAAAAAGTCATTGTGGTAATTTACACAATGACTTTTTTCATAGTAGTAGATGAGAATGAGAAAATCTTATAGTTATTCAGAAATAATTATAAGATGAATGACTTACATGTATTGATACCATGCTTACTCATAACGTTGCTTGTTACCATTTAATTTATATCTTATTCCAAAAGAAATACCTGCAGCACTAAATCTTTGGCTAAAACCATATGCGGTATTCTGTAGTTTAGTTAAACTGTATCTAAAGTATGGTTCTGCAAAAACATCAATTGAATTGGTTATTGGTTTTATTAAACTTATGCTGCCATATAAACTCACACCAACATTGTGTTTGGTAATTCCTACGTCTTCTTTGTTGTTAACATTTACCAACTGATAGCTTGTGTCCAAAGCTTTGCCAGAATACCATGAAGCAAGATTGATAATAGCTCCACCATTAATTGAAGCCCTAAATTTCTTGTAGTTAAATTCATAACCAATGGTAAGTGGCAATTCAATATTTCTATAATAATTTTTTGATTGATTCACTAAATAGCCAATTTGTACAGTAGTTGTTGTATCTGCAACTGTTGTTGTATTGCCAAAAGCATCAGTAACTGTTCTAATTACAACAGTGGTAACCAAACGACGTTCATTTTCTCTTCTTAAGTTAACTTGTTCATTTAATTGAGAAAATTGAATACCAGCCTTAAGCATAATATTATCTGTAATATTTTTACTAATTCTTATGCCAAGTGTAATGCCACCTCTCATTGTTTCTGCACTATCTTTTTTATCTAAATAAGCAGCATTATCATTGTTGGTACTTAACTTTTTAAATGTAAATTCTGGTGAAACATAACCTTCAACATACCAATCATTTCTTCGTTCTTTATTTATTTC
Source organism: Chitinophagaceae bacterium (assembly GCA_018061385.1). Lineage (GTDB taxonomy): Bacteria > Bacteroidota > Bacteroidia > Chitinophagales > Chitinophagaceae > UBA1930. The sequence goes on from JAGOUF010000079.1 coordinate 4,869, forward strand.
AGGACAGTCTTGTGGATTGGTAGATTTAAGATTAAAATTGGTGAAGAAATCTTGTTTAAGCAATGGTTTTTTGTAGAAAATATTTTGTGTTTGTTCTTTCTTGAAATTTATAGAAGAATTTTCCGTACTTGTATTTTTGATTGAATTGGCAGCACTATAATTCTGGAGTTCATTGTTTTCTGTTTGAATATTGAAAGCATTAATTTCAGAAGCATTTGTTGTTGAATTTTCTGCTATTAATTGCTCAAGTTGTTGAATGTAGTCTTTGTTATGAATTCTTGTGTTGGGCGTTGTTTGGATGTTAAGTTTTGTATTGTTTTTTATTGCAACACTAGAATTGTTTATCAATTTAACTTGCTGAGAGTTGGTGTATAGCGTAGATAATTTTACAGTATTTTGTGTATTATTTGTAGCAGCTATTAATTCATTTTTTTGTTCAACCAAGTGTTGTTGATATAAAATAAAACTGCCAAGTGTACTACTACAAAGTAGTAACGTGAAAATTAAAAATGGTTTACTGTTCCACCAAAAAATAGCAGGTCGTCTTTGTTTTTCTTGCACAATTCTGTCCCACATTCCTTCAGGAATAGGGGATGCAAAATTTTCTAATTGCTTTTTTATATGGTTATCAAATGAATGATCTTTCATTATACAGCAATTTTTTGGAGTTGTAAAATTTGATGCTGTAACATTTTTCTAGCTTTTACCAATTGGCTTCTGCTAGTACTAGCTTGTATTTGTAATAAGTTAGCAATTTCATCGTGTGTATATCCTTCAATCACATTTAAGTTAAATACAACTCTATATCCAAATGGTAATTGATTGATTAATTTTAGTAAATCTTCTTCTCCTAAATGACTGTAAGCGTAAGAGTCGACTTGGTGAGAGTCGTAATGACTTTCTTTTAATTCACTAAACTCAATGCGTTTCTTTTGTAAATGTTTCAAGGCACAATTAACCATTACTCTACGCACCCATCCTTCAAAAGAGCCTTCAAATTTAAATTGATGTAGATTGTTAAAAACTCTAATAAAACCATCTTGCAACATATCTTCAGCTTCCATGTAATCGTTGGCATACCTTAAACATACAGTAAACATTTTACCAGCCAATTGCTCAAAAAGCATTCGCTGACAAGAAATATCTTGCTTCAAACATCCTCTTATCAATTCGTACTGTGTCAAATTGAATTTTGTTTATTGTATGGTGTATAATGATTGTAGATACTTTTTACAAACTAATGTTGCCTAATTAAAAATGAATGTACAACTTTTTTTAAGATATGTAATGTTATTAAACCTGCTTAAATAGTAGTGAACAAAAAAATACCCCACTGTTTTTAACAGGGGGGTATTTTTTATAATTTATAAACTATTTAGTTGCAAATAAATGGATAGATATTGCTACTTCTGGTACTGTATATTTTGTTGCAATTGGCAACAATCTTGAATCTATAGTAAAAAATGCTTGTGCAAAAAACTTATTGCCGTCTGCATTTCTAACATATGCAGGAAATTTCATTGGAATTGTAGTGCCTTTAACGGTTAAATTTCCAGCAATTTCAAGTGCTGTTTCCGTTGTGTAGGTTACACTAGAAATTTCAAAAGTTGCTTCTGGATTTTTTTCAGTTTCAAAAAAATCGGCACTTTTTAAATGGCCTTCTAATTTTGCTCCAGCACCATCAGTAACTTTTAAACCTGCAATATCAATGGTAAATTTACCACCTGTTAATTTGCCACCATCCATTGTTAAAGTTCCATTTTTTAATGGAAAATAGCCCGGGTGATAACCACCTTTTTTTGCCCCAACCCACTCAACTTTAGATTCTGTTGTAGTAGTGTAAGTGTCGCCAGTTGCTTTTGGTGTGGCTGGTTTAAACGAAAATAACGTGGTTGCCAATGCTGCAAATCCAATAATAAAAGCTTTTTTCATGATTTTTTTGTTTTGAATTTCGAAAATAGATGATTTGCATGTATATACATCAATTGTGCCAACTTTTTCCCAATTTCAAAAATTTAGAGGTTTAGAGTTAAATGAATATTTTTTTTACAAATTGTTGAAAAACGGCAATATTCTATTTTTGAATTCAGCCGGAATGCCAGTTTTTTCTTTACTGGTTGAATTGATAAAATACAAAACTACTTTACCAATGGTTAGTAATTTTTCACTTTCGTTGTATACTTCTTGATGAAATTCAATTTTATGATCGGTGGGTAATTCTTTTAAAATTGTTTTAATGGTTAATAAATCATCATAATGTGCAGGGCGTAAAAATTTGGTATGCAAATCAACAATTGGCATGATGATGCCCATTGTTTCTAATTCTTTATAAGTAAAACCAAGTTGACGAATACTTTCGGCTCTTCCTACTTCAAAGTATTGAGCATAATTGCCATGATAAACCACATTCATTTGATCTGTTTCGGCGTAGCGAACCCTAATTTTTGTAATGCTCTCGTACATGTAACAAAATGTTTTTTTGTAAAAAAACACCGTTTGAAAAACAAACGGTGTTTAATAATTGTGTTATAAATTAAGCTTCTTGTAAAAATGGATAACCATAATCTGTTGGAGGATTAAAAGTCTCTTTAATTGTTCTTGCACTTAACCAACGATATAAATTTAAAGCACTTCCTGCTTTATCGTTTGTGCCACTTGCCCTTGCACCACCAAAAGGTTGCTGACCAACAACTGCACCTGTAGGTTTATCGTTTACATAAAAATTACCAGCAGCATTGCGAAGCTTATTTGTTGCCAATTCAACTGCATTTCTATCTGTTGCAATTACTGCACCTGTTAATGCATAAGGAGATGTAGCATCTACCAATTCTAATGTTTTTTCAAAATCGTTGGCAGGATAAATGTAAATGGTTAAAACTGGGCCAAAGATTTCCTCACACATGGTTGTATATTTTGCATCTGTAGTTTCAATAATTGTTGGTTGAATAAAGTAACCTTCTTTTTTACTGCATTCTCCACCTACTAAAATTGAAGCAGATTTACTGCGTTTTGCCTTATCTATATACGATTTAATTTTATCGAAACTTTTTTCATCAATCACAGCATTTACAAAATTGGTAAAGTCTTCTGTTGTGCCCATTTTCATGCTATTAACGCCAGCAATTAATTTTTTCTTCACTGCCGTTGCAATATTGCTTGGAATGTATGCTCTTGATGCAGCACTACATTTTTGTCCCTGAAATTCAAATGCACCTCTTAATAATGCAGTAGCAACAACATCGGCATTGGCAGTTTTGTGTGCAATTACAAAATCTTTACCACCAGTTTCTCCTACAATTCTTGGATAGGTTTTGTACTTAGCCATATTC
>JAGOUF010000080.1 GCA_018061385.1 Chitinophagaceae bacterium
GATTAAATTTTGTTTCAACTTTAATTTTTTCAATTGCTTGATGTGTAGAAGAACTTAAAGGAAAATTTTCGTGATTAATTAAATAATGAACTGCAGTATAATCGTTTAATGTTGGTAATAATTTTTGTAGAGCTTGAACACTTGGTTCAGAGATTTTTTTGTTGTCAATAAAATCACGATTACTTTTTTGCTTTTGTTTGGCAGTAAGTAAAAGTATTTTTTTAAGTTGAAGTAACCCTTTAGACTTTCTAGGATTCACCTCTATAACTGGAATACCCAACTCTGCTTCTAAGCCAGCAATATCTATTTTAATTCCTTTTTTAGCAGCCAAATCGTTCATAGATAAAGCAACTACCACAGGAACTTTTAAATCTATAATTTGGCTACAAAACAATAAGTTTCTTTTTAAATTACTAGCATCAGCAACCAATAAAATTATATCAGCTTTTACATCTTCATCGGCTTGCATTAAAACTTTATAAGCAACCCATTCATCGGATCTTCTTGGGTATAAAGAATAAGTGCCAGGCAAATCAATAATATTTGCTGTGGTTACATGGTCTAACTCTACTTTACCTGTTTTTTTATCAACCGTTACTCCCGGAAAATTTCCAACCTTTTGGTTTAATCCCGTAAGGCTGTTGAATAATGTGCTTTTTCCACTATTTGGGTTTCCTACTAAAGCAATATTTAATGTTTGCGATGCTGTCATATTCTAGGTAACAAATGTAAAAGCCTTAAAGGGTAGTTGGTTACGAGATTAGGAACAGAATATGAAGCGATTTTTTCAATTCAATTTTTCAATTGTACTACGCCTATTTTTGTACAAATATTTTTTATGTATAAGTGGTTATTTTTTGTATTGTTTTTTTCTATTACAAACGTACATGCACAAAGCAAAAAAAAGAAAGCAAAAATGCAATTGATTGCTCTGCAAAAATCTAATGTACAACTTATTGCAAACCTTACTAAACATGTGCAGTATTTAGCTAGCGATTCTTTAGAAGGGAGAAGAACTGGTACTAAAGGAGAAGAATTGGCATTGCAATATATTATACATCAATATACACAAGCAGGTATTGAGCCTAAAGGATTGAACGGCTATGTGCAACCATTTGAAATAAATGAGGGCAAACATTTTACCACTAAAACAAGTTTACTTGTACATGGTAAAACGTTGGTGTTAAATGATGATTTTTTTCCATTGGCTTATAGCGTAAATAAACAAGTTAAAGGTGCTCCCGCAATGGCTTTGAGAGAAAAAGGACAACCTTGGTTTATAGATTTACACGAAGAGTTATTGGCTCAAAAAGAAAACCCACATTTTGATGTAGATGATTATATAAAAAAACAAGTTGATGTTTTTACAACAAAAGGTGCAACAGCAGTTTTTGTTTACAATACGTCTACAATTACAGACAATGTACTATTTAATAAAAATGATACAACTAAAACTTCAGCAATACCAGTAATTTATATAAAACCACAAGCTGTACAAGAATATTTTAAAGATCCTTCTGCAACAATAGAAATTAATATATTGGTTGATATTGAACATCAAATTCGTACAGGTAAAAATGCAGTTGCGTTTATTAATAACCATGCACCAACAACAGTAATTATTGGTGCTCATTACGATCATTTAGGTTATGGAGAAGATAAAAACGCATTAGATGCTTTGCACGAAATACACAATGGTGCCGATGATAATGCAAGTGGAACAGCAGCTTTAATTGAATTAGCAAAAATGTTGAAACAATCTAACGCAAAAAATAATAATTACTTATTCATTAATTTTAGTGGAGAAGAATTGGGTTTGTTTGGAAGTAAATATTGGATTGAAAATCCAACACTTACAACCAATATAAACTATATGATTAATATGGATATGGTTGGACGATACGATACTGCACATAAACTTACGATTGGTGGTTATGGCACATCGCCAATTTGGGGAGATGTATTTACTACCATAACCAATAAAAATTTAATTGTAAAGTTTGATAGTACAGGTAGTGGACCTAGCGATCATGCAAGTTTTTATAGAGCCGGAATTCCGGTATTGTTCTTTTTTACTGGCAGCCATTCCGATTATCATAAAACCACCGATGATTGGGAAAAAATTAATTACAATGGTCAAAAAGATATTGTACAACTCATTCAACAAATAGTAGAAACTAGCAATACAAAAGGAAAATTAGCATTTACAAAAACTGTCGAACCTCAAATGGGTAAAGTACGTTTTAGTGTAAGTTTAGGTGTAATTCCAGATTATGGTTTTACTGGCACTGGTGTTAGAATAGAAGGTGTAAGTGCAGGAAAATTAGCAGAAAGAACAGGACTACAAACTGGCGATATTTTATTGCAATTGGGCGAATATAAATTTGTAGATGTAACCAGTTATATGCAGGTTTTAAGTAAATTTAAAAAAGGCGATGCAACAAAACTGAAAATAAAAAGAAATACCGAAGAAAAAGAATTTGATATAGTATTTTAAATGGCAACACAAAAACTTAAACTAGATGTTGATGTATTAAACGAAGATTTCTTCGATGATACTCGTTTATTGGGCATTATTGCACCAATAAAAAATTATCAATTGTGTTGGCTGTTCAATACGTTACTAGGATTTAATTTTAAATTGAATGCTGATTTAGAAATTCATTTACGCAAGAAAAACAGAAACTATTTTTTTAATATCTATGAATCGAAAGAACCCAATAGTTTCTTAAGTCATTTTTTGTACCACAACCAGTTTGATGGCGAATATTTGTTGCCAGAATTTAAACACATGGACTATTTATGGTTAATGAAAGGCGATAGTGTTGAAGATATAAAATGTAATTGGATTAAAGATTCAATTAAATCTATAAATGGGGTACAGTTGGTTACAGAGTTAACCCACGAACAAATTAAAACCAAGGGCAATATTGTTTTTTAAAAATATATTTTATGTGGCAAATACAAGAAAATAAACTATATAAGAAATTTCAGTTCAATAACTTTTCTGAAGCTTTTGCATTTATGACAAGAGTTGCAATTGAAGCAGAAAAAGCCAACCATCATCCATATTGGAGCAATGTGTACAATACTGTAGAAATATGGTTAAATACACACGATGCTGGAGATATTGTAACTGAAAAAGATAACCAGCTTGCAAAAAAAATTGATGCATTGTTGTAGTTAACTCAATACTACTTTTTTGCTATTCAATATTTATTGGAAATATGTATTTGAATGAAATAATTTATGACAGAAATTTTAGATGAACAATATTGGAACAATCGATACATTAACAATGAAACGGGATGGGACTTGCGTCAAGTTTCGCCACCATTGAAAGCATATTTCGATCAATTGGAAAATAAAAATTCTAGTATTTTAATTCCTGGTTGTGGCAATGCTTATGAAGCCATTTATTTAGCAGAGCAAGGATTTACAAATATTACTTTAATTGATATTGCTGCTAGTTTGGTAGAAGCCTTGAAAATAAAATTAAAAGACTACCATTCTATTCAAATAATTCATCAAAATTTTTTCAATCACACAAATAGGTATGATTTAATTGTTGAACAAACATTTTTTTGTGCGTTGCATCCATCTTTAAGAAATCAGTATGTACAAAAAACGTATACTTTATTAAATACCAATGGTAAATTGGTTGGTGTATTGTTTAACAAATATTTTGAAACTGATGGTCCCCCTTTTGGTGGAACAAAAGAAGAATATGAGGCATTACTAAGCACCCATTTTCACATCAATTCATTAACGCCCTGTTATAACTCTTTTAACAAGAGAGCCGGAACCGAATTATTTTTCAATTGTAAAAAGTATTAAAAGTGGTGATGATTCACTTGCATAATTATGAAAATGAAATATTATATTTTACTGCTTTGTATTTTATTTAGTCATTGTAAATTACCCAATAAAATGGAACAATCTCCCTTTAAAATACATGCATTTAGATTAAAGCCAGGAGCCGATTTGCGTAAATCTATACAAGCTTATATTAATGAACACAATATACAAGCAGGCTATATAATTACTTGTGTGGGCAGCTTAACACAAACACACTTGAGATATGCCAATCAACCCGGTGGCACACAATTAAACGGTTTTTTTGAAATTGTTTCTTTGGTAGGTACTGTAAGTATAAGTGGCAGCCATTTACACTTAAGTATTAGTGATAGCACTGGTAAAACAATTGGTGGGCATTTATTAGAAGATAATTTGGTTTATACTACAGCCGAAATTGTTATAGGCGAAAGCAAAAACCTACTATTCACAAGAGAAAAAGATGGAACTACCCCTTGGGAAGAATTACAAATTAAAAACTAAGCAAAACATTTTATAAAATAATATCTTCCAAAACAAATAACTCCTTAATTTCGCAAAATCATCAGCTTGTAACCTCTGTGGATGCCCCCTGCATCAAACTTTTTATTAATTTTAAAACTTTTTATTTATGAAGAAGTATTTACTCTTCCTTGCTCTGTTTTTTTTATTAACAAGTGCAAATGTTTTTTCACAAGCAACTTACTATTGAGTAGGTGGTGTTGGTCCAACACCTTGGGGTACAGCTGCCAACTGGAACACTACACTTGGTGGTGGTGGTTCAGTTAGAACAACTCCCAATGCTGGAGATATTTTAATTTTTGATGGAAGTAATATTGGTACTGGAGGTTCTGGTGCTGTAACTGTAAATACATTGGTTACAGAAACAGTAGCACAATTGAAGTTTATAAACAATGCTAATGTTACTATGGGCCATAGTTCAACTAGAACAATAACGATTGGTGGCAGTACAGGAGATGACTATGTAATTGAGGCTGGTAGTAGTGTAACGCATGGTTATACTAGTAACGTTTCAGCAATTACTTTGATATTAAGTACAGGAACAAAAGCAAGTGTTGCCGGTACGCTTACTTTGCAACTAGGGTCACACAAAATTACACCTGCAAATGAAGCTGAGTGTATTAGCTTTGAAGGGACTAGTATTTTTAATCATAACGTTTCTAGTGGGGCAGCTTTTGGTAATGCCACTGCTGTATCTACTAACAATAATGTTATTTTCAAAAATGGGTCTACATTTAATTTTGGGGGTGGTAGCAATCCATTTGTTTCATCAGCTCCAGCATCTGTAACTCAATTTCAAAGTGGTAGTACTTATGTACATAACTCAAATAATGCACCGTCTACAAGCGGTAGATATTATGCAAATTTTATTTTAAACGGAACATTATCAAGTGCTACATCTTGGGGTCGTATTGAAAATTTTACTTTAAAAACTGGTAAAACGTTAACAATAACTAGTACTGGTCGCTTTTCAATCTTAGGAAATTTTACTATTGAAACTGGAGCAACATTTACAACTACTGGAGCAACTGGCTTTCCCGATTTATTGTTGTGTGGTTCTGGTGCTACACAAACTGTTGACTTTGGTAGCAGCACACCAACGTTTAGAAGTGTAACAATAGGTACTGATGCAATTGTTAATTTTAATTCTAATTGTACTATTGATCCTGCATCAGTTGTTTCTGGTAATACAAGCAATATTTATGGTACTTTAAACCTTGGAACAAGTGTTATAACTGGTGCAACAACTGCTATTTTCAATAATCGAAATGCAAGTACCGTTAATACTACTTTAACCGCTCCATTAAACGCCAATTCAAACACTGTTGTTACAGGTTCTTCTTCAGGGGTTAGTAATGGTATGTTGATAAATATTTCAGCATTCCCACCAAACACATATATTATTGGCACAAGTTCTGGAACATTCACGTTGTCTAATTATTCAACTTCTAGTTTGCCAAGTGGTACAGATTTTACGATTAGTAACAATTATGCTACAGTAACAACCTCAAATACAGGAGGTTTAAATACAGCTTTACCAACATTTAGTGCTTATGCATTAAATGGTAAGTATACTTTCAATGCAGCAACTACAACACCTTTTCCATCTTCGGCAACTTCTGTTACACCCAATACTTTAAATATTGCAGCCAATGTAACTTTAAACAAACAAACCGATATTGACTCTTTAGTAAATATTACTGTTGGTGAGTTAACTACTGCAGGTTTACTAACCTTAAAATCAACTGCTACAGGTACAGCACGTATAGCAGCAGTTGCAGGAACTTTAACAGGTAACGTAACAACAGAAGTATATATACCAGGAGGTCGTAGAGCTTATAGATTCTTAGGTCATCCATTTACAACAGCTCAATCAATGAGTAGTTTAACCGATGATATTTTTGTAACAGGCGATGGCACAGTAGATGGTTCAGCAGGTACTACAGGAGCAGGATTTGATGCAACAACAACCAATGCCCCAAGTAGTTATTGGTTTGATCAAACGACCAATGGTTGGAAAGCGTTTATGACAGCCGCCGATGCAAGTTGGACTCAATATGCAGGAACAAGAGTATTGGTAAGAGGAGATAGAACACAAGCTGATGCTTTAACAGGCGTAGCTTATACTCCTTTAGCAGTAACTTTAGATATGACAGGAGCTGTAAATAGTGGCAATCAAAATATTGCAGTAAGCAATGCAGGTAATTTTCATTTAGTAAGCAATCCTTATCCATCACCAGTAAATATTGGAACAGTTGTAGATGCAACAACCAATATTGGAACTATGTATTGGGTATGGGATGCCAATGCAGTAAGCAAAGGAGCTTATGTACCATTAACAGTAGGAAGTGGAGCATATAACTTAGCGATGAATGGAGCATTCTTTGTACAACCAACAGTTGGAACAACTCTAGCATTTACTGAAGCCAATAAAACAGCAAGTGCAACAGCCAATTTGTATAGAACAGCTACAGCTTCTAATCAATTAGAACTACAAGTCAACTACAATGGCGGATATGCAGATAAATTGTTTGTAAGAAACAATGCAACCGCATCAGCAACAAAAGATTTATCAGAAGATGGCAACAAATTAATGAACCCAGATGTAAATGTGTACACATTGGCAACAGGAAATGAAGCATTAACTTTAGATAGTCGTCCAATAGCTGCCAACACAATTATACCAGTAGGATTTACATCAACCATTCAAAGCAATTTTGAAATAGCTTTAAACAGCAATACCTTGAACAATGGCTTGGATGTAATTGTAAAAGACAAGTTCTTAAATGTAGAACATACTTTAACTACAAGCAATCCTTACAGTTTTGCAGTAACTGCCGATGCAGCAAGTCAAGGTGTAAATCGTTTTGAATTGGTGTTTAGAAACAGCAGTGCACTACCAACCAATTTTGTAACTGTATCAGCAGTACAACAAGGCAATGCAATAGCCGTAAACTTCACTACAGCCAATGAGCAAAACATGAGTAGCTATGAAGTAGAGGAAAGTGCAAATGGCAATAGCTTTACCAAAGGCACCAGCATAAAAGCCAACAATGCAGCTACAGCCAACTACAATTGGTTAGATGCTACTATTAACAATGGCAACAATTACTACAGAATCAAAGCCATTGAAAAAAATGGAGTAGTAAAATATAGCCAAGTAGTGAATGTAAGAACAGGTACAAAAGGAGCAGAGTTTGCAGTATATCCAAACCCAGTAAAAGGTGGAACAATCAATGTACAATTGATGAATGTAGAGCAAGGTTTATACAGCATTAAGATCGTGAACAAATTGGGCCAAGAGATAGCAGCTAAAACCATTACACACAATGGCGGCAGTGCAACACAATCAATCAATATTGGCAATGTAGCATCAGGCTCTTACAATATGGTAATTAGCAATGGCACAACGAGTGTAACAAAAACAGTGATTGTAGAATAAAACAAACAAGTATAAAAAGTTTAGGAGTTCAAAAGTTTAAAAAACAGAACTCCTAAACTTCTTAAACTATCTAAACTATTTAAAAATGAAATTGAAATTAAGTACCATCATCGCAATATGCTTTATAGCAGCACTAATCTTACCAAGCTTAGTACATGCCCAACCCGTATTTGATGATGACGTAAATGACGTTCCCATTGATGGGGGCTTAAGTTTACTGATAGCAGCAGGTGTTGGTTATGGTGCTAAGAAAATGAGAAATAAGAAAAAGCAACAACAAGACTAATTATAAAAAAGGCAACTAATTTTAGTTGCCTTTTTCTATTTGCCAAACATTCTATCTAAATAATCTTCTGTAAATTCTAAGTAAGTAGGATTTCCTGTTGGAGTAGAATTGG
>JAGOUF010000081.1 GCA_018061385.1 Chitinophagaceae bacterium
CAATAGTGCAAGACGTATTTATGATGAGTGTAGTGAGAAACTTCGTTCACCAGAGTACAGCGTTAAAAACTTACTTCGAAAAATGAATGTTGTAACTGTATGTACTACAGATGATCCTACAGATAACTTAGAATTTCATAGTCAACTAAAAGATGATGGTTTTGAAATTCCAATTTTGCCAGCATTTAGACCCGATAAAGCAATGGATGTTATTGACCCTATTAAGTTTAATGATTATATAAAAAAAATAGAGTCGGCAAGCAATATTTCAATTTCATCTTTTGAAGATTTTTTATATGCTCTACAAAATCGTCACGATTTTTTTGCATCTATTGGTTGTGGAGTGAGTGATCATGGGTTAGAAGAAATTTATGCCGAAGATTTTACTGGAAGTGAAATTGAAGTAATTTTCAATAAAATACATCAAGGAAAAGGATTGAATGATATTGAACAACGTAAATTTAAGAGTGCTATGTTATTGCACTTTGCTGAGTGGGATTGGGAAAAAGGATGGGTACAACAATTTCATTTAGGAGCTTTACGTAACAATAATTTACGAATGATGAGAACTTTAGGAGCTGATACTGGATGGGACTCAATTGGTGACTTTTCTCAAGGTAAAAATCTTTCAAAATTCTTAGGGAAGTTAGATGATGAAGATAAATTGGCGAAAACCATTTTGTACAATTTAAATCCTGCCGATAATGAATTAATGGCAACCATGATTGGAAATTTTAACGATGGTAGCAGTGCTGGAAAAATTCAGTGGGGTAGTGGTTGGTGGTTTTTAGACCAGAAAGATGGTATGTTAAAACAAATGAATGCTTTAAGTAATATGGGACTTCTAAGTAAATTTGTTGGTATGTTAACAGATAGTAGAAGTTTCATGTCGTTTCCAAGACATGAATATTTTAGACGCTTAATTTGTAATTTATTTGGAGAAGAAATTGAAAAAGGAGAATTGCCAAATGATATTGTTTGGGTAGGAAAAATTATTAAAGACATTTGTTTTTATAATGCACAACAATACTTTGGATTACAAACACAAACAGATAAAATTATCAAGCCAAGTCAGTTTAAAGTGGCTTAAATTGATTAAAATAAAATGCTACTTACAAATTGTAAGTAGCATTTTTATTATTTTTATAACTAATATTGCTTTAAATTATATGAAATAATATACCATATTGGTATTTTTCCTTATTTTTAATCCAAATTTAGAAAAGAAATTTACGCAAGTATGAAAGCTATTTTACGAAACATTTTAATTGTATCTACACTTTTCACAGTATCAGCTAATGCTCAACGTGTTAGAATTTCAGCTGCAGCAGGTGGAAGTGCCTATTATGGTGATTTAATTGCTGGTTCGCCACTTTTAAAACAAGTTTCTGGAGCAGTAACTTTAGGCGGTAGTTATGATTTGTCCAATCAACTCAGATTAAGAGCTAGCTTGAGTGGTTTAGGTGTTCAGGGAGATGATAAAGATAATCCTGATCAAAAATTTAAAAATAGAAACTTAAATTTTAAAAGCTTTATTTGGGAGTTAAATGTTGCTGCAGAATATGATTTTTTAAACAATGTAGAAGAATATTCATTTACTCCTTATGTATTTTTTGGTCCAGGTATCTTTGGTTTTAATCCAACAACAACAGATCGTTTCGGAGAAAAACAAAAACTAAGAGATTGGGGAACAGAGGGACAAGGTTTAGCTGCTTACCCAGATAGAAAACCATATGCTTTAACACAATTTAATTTAGGTTTTGGTGCAGGTATTAGAATAGATTTAAGTGAAGCTTTACAAGTAGGTACTGAGTTGTTTATTAGAAAAACTTTTACAGATTACTTGGATGATGTAAGTACAAATGGATATGTTGATCCAGCTCTTTTTACTTCTCAAGGAAATGCTTTTTCACAATACTTAGCATTTCGAGGTGATGAGGTTGGAGCTACATTTTCAAAGACCATACCTAGAGGTAATCCTAATAGAAGCGATTTATACTATAGTTTTCAAATAAAGTTTACTTACAAATTATTAAATGTTGAGTGGGGTGGTCCAACTGGTTTCTTTGGAGGAGGTGGTGGAGGTTTCGGTGCAAGAAACAAAATGAGAAATCCTAGATCAGTACTATAATTTTTTGAAATTATTGTTATAAGAAAAGCAGTCCTTCAAACGGCTGCTTTTTTGTTTCTTTCAATTATTCAATTTGCGATTTGCGAAGTATAGCTATTTTGTGAAATCGTCTTTTCAATAAAATTGGCTTATTTTGTAATAATTTATTAAATATGGAAGTTAAGAGTAGCCATTTATCGTACAAAAGCACAGGATATTTTTCAAAAATTGTAATTGATTATTTGGATAGAGATGAAAAATTAAAGCCATTTTATCAACACAATAATTCCAGAGAAGGTATTCAATCAGCCATTGAGTTTAGACAGAAATTTAATACTAATAGAAAGATTTTGGTTAAGCAATTGCAAAAACAATATGAGGGCTTACCACTAAATGAACTACAACAACAAAACTTAACCTCGTTGCTAGATGAAAATACTTTTACTATAACAACTGCACACCAGCCCAATATTTTTACAGGTCCACTTTATTTTATTTATAAAATAATGCATTCAATTAAGCTTGCAAATCAATTAAAAATAGATTTACCGGCATACAATTTTGTTCCATTTTATTATATGGGTAGCGAAGATGCTGATTTGGAAGAAATTGGTACTTTAACGGTAGGTGGAGAAAAATTGGTTTGGCAAACCAATCAAACTGGTGCCGTTGGAAGAATGAAAGTTGACGAAAGTTTACTCAAATTAATTGATAGAATTCATGGACAAGTTGGTGTAAATGAATTTGGGGTAGAGCTTACACAAATTTTTAAAGCTGTTTATACCTTGGGCAAATCAATTCAACAAGCAAGCTTAGAATTGGTAAATATTTTATTCCAACAGTTTGGTTTATTGGTTCTTATGCCAGATAATTCAATTTTAAAAGCGGAATTTAATAAAATTATTAGCAAAGAAATTGAATCTAAATTTTCAAATAAAATATTGCAACATTCTATAAATCAATTAGGTAAGCATTATAAAGTACAAACACTAGGTAGAGAAATAAACCTGTTTTATCTATACGAAAACCATAGAGAACGCATAGAGCAAGAAGGTGATTTTTATTTAGTTAAAAAACTAAATAAATCATTCCAATTAATTGAAATTCAAGAAGAAATAAAAAATTATCCTGAACGATTTAGTGCCAATGTTATACTAAGAGGTGTATTTCAAGAAACAATCTTACCAAATATTGCTTTTATTGGTGGAGGGGGAGAATTGGCCTATTGGCTAGAACTGAAGGAAATTTTTAAAGCTGCCAATGTTCCTTATCCTGCTTTAGTGTTAAGAAACTCTTTTTTATTGATTTCAAAAAAGCAACAGCAGATTATTTCAAATCATGGAATTGAACTTACTCAGCTTTTCCTGAAGGAATTTGATTTGATCCAACTGAAAATTTTGGCTGCATCTAGCAATCAATTGAACATATCAGATGAAATTGATCAAATAAGCAGGTTGTATACTCAAATTGAACATTTAGCAACTCTAGTAGATGGTTCATTATCAAACCATATACAAGCATTAAAAACTAAAGCTCTAAATAAATTGGCTTGTGTTGAAAAGAAGATGATACGTTCTGAAAAAAGAAATTTCAGCTTATTAAGCTCTCAAATACATCAATTAAAACAAGCATTGTTTCCGAATGAAAGTCTACAAGAAAGGGTAGAAAACTTCTCGTTATTCTATTCTAAGCATGGAAAGGATTGGTTGAACACAATTTATCAATCATCTTTAGCACTAGAGCAGCAATTTACAGTTGTGTATGAGTAATTAAATTTTCAAGAAGTAAGAAGTGGTATTAAATTACAAGCAAGCAACTTAACATAATGTTAATTATAGGATAAATATTAACCATAATATTGAAAACCAATAACTTATCATTCCAATAAACTATATGAAACTTTCGTTTACCAAGATATATAAAATTTAAAAGATAAATTAAAGTAAAAATTTGCTAAACTTTATTAACAGTTTATTTTTCAACCTATAATAAGTTATGTTTGCCAAACTAAATTCCTGCATTAAATTTTTGTGTTTCATGAGAAAAATCTTTGTTTCCTTTTTTCTATTAGCTGCAATTGTTATCATTTTTAATTCATGCACCCAAACTACTTATACTAACGACAACGTTGTACCAACCAGCATGAAAATTTCTTTAAGCAAAGCAACCATTGTTGCCGACGGTATTGATAAATCTGAAGTAACAGTAAAAGATCAATCTGGCAACGATATCAGTTTAACTTCAATTATTGTTGTAAACGATATTGCAATAAATGGCACTGCAATTACCCTTGAAGCTAGTCAACAAGGTACATTCAAAGTTTTTGCTACAAAGTTTGGCATCATCAGCGATACATTAACCATTTCTACAACAGCACCAACAACTGCAAAATATTCAACTAAAGTATTGGCTGAAGATTATACAGGTTCTTGGTGTGGTTGGTGCCCAAGAGTTGCTTATAAAATGAACAATTTTGTACAAAACAACAGTAAAATAATTCCTGTTCGTTTTCACAACAACGATGCATTAAGCTCACCTTCAGTTGATTCTGCTTTAAGAGCAGCTTCTGGTATTACAGCTGTTCCAAACGTAATGATCAATCGTTTAACCACTTTAAAAGAAAATGGCGATGTGAATAGTTTAGCAGATAGTGTTGGATTTAGACCTTATTTACAAAAACGTGCTGTTTTGGGATTGGCTTTAAATTCTACAATTACTGGCAACACTTTAAATGTTACAACCAAAGTTGGTTTTGATGCAACCATCAGCGATAGTTTAAAGCTAGTTGTTGTGTTGGTTGAGGATGGTCTTATCTTACCTCAAACCAATTATTATAGCAACAATTCAAGTTATCCAGCAACGCCATTCTTTAGTTCTGGCAATCCAATAACAAACTTTGTACATCACTCAGTATTTAGACAATCACCAACTACTGTTTTTGGAATCACTATTCCGTCAACAGCACAAGTTAAAAATGGTGAATATACAAGCACATTTACATTCAATATTACTGGTTATACAGCAAATAACTTAAAAGTTGTTGCATTTGTACAGTATGCTGGTAGTCAAGTAAAATCTGGTGTATTAAATGCACAATTAGTTGCAGCAGGTTCAAATCAAGCTTACGATTAAAGTATAAAACACAACAATATTTTAAAATCCCTTACTCAAATTTGCAGCAAGGGATTTTTTATTACCTCCAACGCTTCTCTCCTCTTATATTTGTTTTATGAAGCCTATCAGTTTCATTATTATTACATACAATCGTGCAAACGATACGTTAGAACTGCTACAAAACATCAGTTCATTAAATAGTGCAGCAACCTTATTGCAAGATGTAATTTTAGTAAACAATGCTTCAACTGACGATTATTCTGAAGTAAAAAATTATATTGAAAAAACTACCTCCCTTCCATTTCAATACATTGATGCTCCCTCGAATTTAGGTGTTACTAAAGGTAGAAATTTTGCATTGCAATTTGCCAAAGGCGAAATTTGCATTTTTTTAGATGACGATGCTGTGCTGCAAAATAAAGATGCTTTAGAAAATACACTTCAAAGTTTTAAAAATCCAGGTTATAAGAATAGAGAAATTGCTATTGTTTCATTTAAAGTTTTGTATTATCAAAATTTAGAAATGCAGGTAAATGCTTTACCACACAAACAGTTTGATTCATACAAAAACAAATCAACATTTTTTACCTATTATTTTGCTGGCGGAGCCCATGCCATTAAAAGAAAAGTATTAGATGAAGTGGGCAACTTGCCAGAAGAATTTTTTTATGGAATGGAAGAATACGATTTAAGCTACCGAGTTATCAATAAAGGTTATTGCATTAAATACGATGACGCAATTGTAATGCTTCATAAAGAAAGTCCACTTGGCAGAAAACCCAAACATGAAAAATTACAAATGATGTGGGTTAATAAAACCAAAGTTGCTTACAGATATTTACCCATTGGTTATTTTGTAACAACAGCTATAATGTGGAGTATTCAATTTTTAAAAGAAACCAATTTTAATTTGAAAGGTTTTTTGAATGGTTGGAAAGCTATTTTCTCAATTGTTTGTAACGAAAAAAGAACACCACTTAAAAAAAGCTCCTTAGCATATTTACAAAGTGTAAAAGCTAGACTTTGGTATTAGCTACGAACTATTTATTTTATAATTCAGACAAATAATCTAAAAATAATTTCAGCCCTTTTTTCTTTTCTTCATCTAATAGGTAGCTAATATTTTGGGTATAATATTTTTTTAGATCGTACAACGAAAACGGATTTTCTGCTACAACTTCATCAATATGTTGTAAACCAAAAGCATTGGCTGCATTAAATTCATCTACAAAATCTTTAGGTAAAACTTTGTTGCTTACCCAAGCAGCAAATACAAATGGTAAGCCTGTAAAAGCAATCCACTCTTCGGCCAAATCGTACACAAAAAGCGATATTTTTTGTTGCTCTAAAGCTCTATCGCCAATTACAACACCTGCAGTTGTACCTTTAATTTCATTTCTAAAATCAGCTCCTGCATCTAGAAAAATCACTTCCTTTTTCCAATAATTTTTTAGTAAAATTTTACATAAGTTAACCGATGTTTTACTTTGATAATCAAGCAGTACAGTTTCTATCTTATCCAATTCAACCTCGCTAAATAAACAAACACTTGTAACAGGTTCGGTTGCACCAATACAATAATTGCTTACAATATATGCTTCTTGTAATTTAGGAATAATTGCCACAGGTACTAAACCAATATCAATTTGATTGTTTAATAATTGTGTTGCAATATTTGATGGATAATCTTCAATCAATTCAATTTTTTCCATTAAACCACTTCGTTTAATTCCGTATAAAAGTGGCTTTGTATTTTTATAGCTAACGGCTCCAACTTTAATCTTCTTCAATTCATTTACATTTGCAGCAAAGAAAACATTTTTTAGTGTAATGGGCAGCAGATTAACTATTTTGTTGCAGTTACATTGTTTATAAATCCTGTTTTGTAAGGTTTATTATTCAACCCAATAATTCAATTCATTGTATGGAACTAACATCACTCACTGCAATTTCTCCAATTGACGGACGTTATAGAAAACAAGTAGCACATTTAGATCAATTCTTTTCTGAATTTGGATTAATAAAATACAGAGTTATTGTTGAGGTAGATTATTTTTTGTTTTTAGCAGAAAAAAAGTTTTTCAAACTAACTACAACTGTAAAAAATGAGTTGGAAAATGTGAAAAATAATTTTACAGTTGAAGATGCATTGCACATTAAACAAATTGAAGCTACTACCAATCATGATGTGAAAGCGGTTGAATATTTTTTAAAAGAACAATTAGAAAAAATTGGAGCAAGCCATTTAAAAGAGTGGATTCATTTTGGATTAACCAGTCAAGATATCAACAATACAGCCATTCCATTATGTTGGAAAGATTGTATGGAACATGAATATTTACCAGCCATTGTTAATACTCACAATAGTTTACAAGATTTGGCAAGTTCTTGGAAAAATATACCTATGTTGGCTCGTACACATGGACAGCCAGCCTCTCCTACTGTTTTAGGTAAAGAAATTAAGGTATTTACAGAAAGAATTTTTGGTCAAATTAAATTATTTACTGCTGTTCCTTATGCTGCAAAATTTGGAGGTGCAACTGGCAATTTTAATGCACACCATATTGCTTTTCCAACAAAAAATTGGGTTGAATTTGGAAACGAATTTGTAAACAATGTTTTGGGTTTAGAGAGAATGCAGTTTACTACACAAATTGAGCATTACGATAATTTGGCAGCACAATTAGATGCCATGAAAAGAATTAATACCATCTTAATTGATTTGTGTAGAGACATGTGGACTTATATAAGTATGGATTATTTTAAGCAGAAAACTAAAAAAGGAGAAGTTGGGAGTAGTGCAATGCCACACAAAGTACATCGTATTGATTTTGAAAGTGCTGAAGGGAATGTAGGAATTGCAAATGCAGTTTTGGAACATTTATCGGCCATATTACCCATTAGTCTTTTAGAAAGAGATTTAACTGATAGTA
>JAGOUF010000082.1 GCA_018061385.1 Chitinophagaceae bacterium
GATACTTTTACAAAAAAAGAACTGTTAGCAGGTAATATATAGGATGCTGGAATTGGATTAACTGTACTATAACTTCCTATTTGTGGATTTCTCACATAAAAACTATTTCCACTAATATTACTTGCTGCAGTTAATACTGCACCAATATCAACGGCTGACGGATATGGATTTCCCACTAAATTAAAACCTTGAGAAGCTCCTGTACCTGCATCGGAAAGTGCAATGTTTACATTCCCAGTATTAATTGAACCTACCATATCTAACACCACTTCATTGGGTGTATAAGTTCCACCTGTTAATGAATTGGTTTGATTTTTAGAACCCCGAACCAATACAATTATTCCTTTTCCATTTTGCCAACTAGCTGTATTTGCACTTGTAAAAGGAGTCCAGCCTCCATCTAAAGAAACATTCCCATTTGCATTGGCTGTATTAAAATAATAAGCACTTGGATTATTTGTTGTGGTTGACGTAAAGCCATTGACTCCTCCTCCTGTACCAGTAATATCAATATTATCAGTTAACTGACTTAAAGGAATTGCAGTTATAAATGGATGAGCTAAAAAACGATACTTGCGAAACCCACCTGGAATATATTGTTGTATAGTAACATTGTTAGCATTGTTTAAAGTACCTGTAATGGTAGTAATTGAAGCATTATCTGATGAGCTAGAAGCAGAAACACTTGATTGAAGTGTAACACTTTTACCAGTAAAATCTGTTACCCCTCCATTTATAGAAAAAGTAGTTCCACTTGCAAATATCGCTGATCCATTTAACGTTAAGTTATTACTACCTGTAGACAATGTACCTGCGTCTACCGATAAAACACCAGCAATAGTAATATTGGTTGCCAATGTTTTTGTACCTGTACCTTCAACAATTAAATGATTGTAGGTTGATGGTAATACACTTCCTACAGAAACGTTGGTTGCAGCTGAGTTGGTTGCTAGGTTTTGATTATTTCCACTATAAATAATTGTTCCATTATTGGTAAGCGTTGTACAATCAAAAGCTGTAGATGCTCCTTTAAATTCTAATACTGCACCATTGTCTATTTGAAGTGTACCCATTTTAGTAGCACTATTGTAAGTAATTGCTTGTGAACCTGCAACACCAGTCCAATTCCTCGAGCTGGTTAGCCTTGCTCCGTTTTTTATAATCAAGTTACCATTGCCAGTTGAGCTACCTACGTTAATTGAAGAATTGCCAATAACAATATTTCCACTTGATATGGTAATAGTTCTAAATTTTATTGCTGTACTTAATGTACCAATAGCATCTGCATTTAATGCAAACTCTACATAGTTTGTAGTTCCGCTACCTGTCCATTCGCCTGTATTTGTAATATTTCTAGTACCACCGATAAATTTCAACAACCCATTGGTAGATGTTGTAACCATAGCACTTGCTAGTGTTGTTGTGCTTGTTTGTCCACTATAAAAGGAACCATCACTAATAGAAGACCCTATAACTGCTGAGCCTGTGTAAGCCCTTATTTTACCACTTACATTTACAATATTGTTTCCAATTGCTAAAACACCAGAAGTATTAAAATGTAAATCGTTACAATACGCATTGGCAATATCAACTGTAATAGTATGACCATTTTGTATATAAACATTGTTTAAGCTTGAAGGAATAGAAGAAGCTATAGACCAATTTCCTAAAGCATCCCTTACCTCCCAACTTGTTGCAGTACCCCAAGTACCTGTTGTAGACGAACGATAATCAATTGCATTTACAATTAAAGTTTGAGAAACATAATTAGCAGGCATATAGATTGAATTGCCCATTTGAGATGCTGTAATAATTGTTGTGCCAGCACCTACTATATGAATATTTCCATTTACAATAGTTGCAACATTTGTATTTGAACTATTGTATTCTACACTTAAACCAGAACTTGCAGTTGCACCAGGACTATAGTCTGCATCTCCAACAATTTTATTGGAAAGTGAATTAAAAGTGATTGTTTGTGGAGTAGTAGGTTGTGGTGTAGATGGATTTAAACTTAAATAATACTCGTAAGGTGTTACAAAAACACAATTTTCTGAAATTAAAAAATCAATTATTTGTGTAAACTGAGCTAATTCTGTTGCACCCCATAAATAAGGATGCCCTTGCAATACCATATAGTTTGTATAACTTGTTTTATACAAATTATAGTTGGTAAGAAAATAGTTATACTCTGGATTACCAGTACCATTTTCCATATTTACTCTATTGGTTAAATTAAGAACTGCACTGCCTGGAGCAGGGTCGTTAAACATAGTAACCTTATAGTTTCCATTTTCTTCAATTACTCTATTTGAGATGGTATCGTTGTGATTATAAGGTGCCCCGAATGAACGCATTTGTAAGCGTAAATAATTTTTCATCACCACATCTGCTGAGTCGAAGTGCCATTTTTGATACGCATAACTTGTACCACTAAACTCAGGATTAATATGATCGAACCCATGGTGCCAAACTTCCAATAATTTTTCGTTATTTAAATTAGTTGCATTTAAATAAGGAGCTAATACACTTAATGCACTTGCATCAAACTTTGTAGAAACAGCTCCAATAGTAGCTTTAATTTTTTTTGAAAGTATATAGTCTAGTGTACTACCTCCAGTACATAGGTTATTCTTTACTATAAAATCGTCTAGCTTAAGAATAACTTTTGTTTGTGCATATGAAGAGTGTAAACAAAATATTGTTAAACAAACAAGTAGTATTCGAACTTTTTTCATGTCTTAGTTTTAATTAATAACTTACCAATAAGGTTTTTTCACCAATTTGCTCCCCTTTACTAAACAATTGAACGTGATAGAATCCTTTGACCAATTGATTGATGGGCAACTCGAAACTTTTCTTCAATACTTTTACTTTGTTTAATGTTTTACCAACAGCATCAATTAGTATAATAAATGTATCGTCTGATGGAGTTTCCTCCAACTCTACTCTAACAAAACTCTTTGCAGGATTTGGATAAATATTGATTGTTGCTTTACTCTTAAACTCAATTCGTATTGTTGGTGAAATTTCATAACTATTATCAACATCTACTACTTTAATTCTAAAAAAATATTTCCCACTTTTTAAACTGTTTTTTATAAAACTATATTCATATTTTTTTGATGCTTCAATTATTCCAATTGTTGAAAACAGTATTCCGTCGGTACTATACTCAACTTCATATTTTTTTACATTCACTTCTTGGGCAACTTTCCAAATTAGTTTCACTTGTTCATTTTGTTGAACTGCATTAAAAGAAAGAATTGTTACTGGCAAAGCGGATTGAGTAGTAGCATTTACAACTGAAGTATAAATACTGTTACCTGCTGGGTTAGTAGATTTAATTCTATAATAATACGTTATATTTGGGTTTAATCCATTTCTGCTAAAGCTTGTACTATTTGCTAAACTTGTATTAATAACCGACCAACCACTTGTGCCGTTTAGAGATTCTTCTACAACAAATGTGGTTTCATTGTTTGAGTTATCTGTCCATTGCAAATTAATTTGTGATGCCGATACTGCTAGAGCTTGCAAGTTGCTTGGTGCAAAAGGAATAGTACCCTCATAAATTGAAAAAGAAGCAAAACGAATTGAATCGTCTCTTAGCTGGCTAGCACTATTTAAACTTCTGTAAATTCCCCATTTGGGGCGAACAAAACTATTGTCGGCACGAAAGGTTAAAATATTGTTGTTTGAATAACTAAGTAAAACTGCCCCATCGCTTATTCTATTAATGGCAATTGAATAAGTGCCATTGGTACCAAACTTTATTTGTTCTGTTACTTCAACCCAAGTACCTAAAAATAGCGATAAGTTTACTGTAGCTAAATTGGTATTGTTTGATGATGTTGCATCTACATATATTAACTGCAATGTGTTAGTTGTACCAGCTCTTGGAGTAAGGGTAAAAATAGGATCATCATCATCTCCTCCAACTGCTTTTATTTGATGAATGTGAGTAAAATTGGCAGATGGCTGAAAGCCTGACGGAAGTCTAAATTTCCATTTATAGGTTACAGTTTCACCAATAGTAGCTTTTAAATTTGCTGGAGAAGACTCATACGTTTTAATTTCTACTCGTTGCCTATCAAAATTAATGCACCGATCATTGTCCTCATTTACATGAGAGTAGAATTCAAATACATTTTGATTTAGAGTTGCATCAAAAACCTCAGCAATATGTCTACCAAATGCTGCATGATTACCACATTGTTCTGGAGCTTCTACAGCTGTATAACCTGGTGCTAAAACACTATTAATTAATTCATAAGTATTGCCCGGACCATTCGCTTCCAAAACAATTTGAGCACTTGCTTGATTATAACAAAAAATTGCAAGTAAGCAAGAACTATAATATGCAAGTAGTTTTTGTTTCATACTTATTTGGCAACAAGAATAACTTGTTGCTGAATGATTTGATTTTGTTGAATGAACTGAATTATATAATTCCCATTAGCCCAATTGCTCGTATTAATTTGTATACTCGATGAAGTTGGCTGAATGGTTTTAATTAACAACCCAATACTGTTGAACACTTGAAGGGTTGAATTTTTATACTCACTATTGTTTAATTGAATATTCACCAACTCCTTTGCTGGATTTGGAAATACTTGAAATGCTTTTGTTGTATTAACTGGAAAAAATACAATATTTGAATATGTATAACTGCCATCTGCATCTACAATCTTGAGTCTAAACTGTGTGTACAATTGAATATTGTTTTCTAAAATAAACTGGTATTGATTGTTGCTTGTTGCTTTAACTGACGCAACTGAAGTGTATGCTTGATTAGCATTAGTTGCTTGAACAATATATTCATTTACATTGATTTCATTTGCTACCTTCCAATTAAGCACAATAGATTTTGAGACACGATTTCCTGTAAAAGAAACAATACGAACTGGCAAAATAATATTTGGTTTACCTGCACCAACTAAAGTTGAATCTAATGGATAACTGGTTATAGTGCCAGTGCCATTTATTTCATTGCAACCTACATCATAAGTAGCAGAACGGTTTTGGCCAATTGCATCAATCCCATTTAATAAAGATGTATAGTTTGAAGTATTTGCAGATGCATCTTGAACCAATGAAGGAGGGGGCAATATTCCATTTACTCTACTACCAAAACTGAGTGTATTACTAGTAAACCCAGCAGTTGGACTTAAACCAGCACCATTTGGAGCATTATATATATTGCCTTCGGCAGAATAAGTTAGTGAAGTGTTAGATGATTCCTTGTAAGCGGCTTGACCCGTAGTCATTTTGATTAAGTTATTAGAAACCTGAATACCTTTTGGCTGAAAAGTATTGCTTCCACCATCGGTAAAACCCAAAACAATTCCACCACCACCACTACAATTAACAATTGTATTGTAGGCGACTATACAACTATCGGCAGGAAAATATCCTGAAGCCTTACTTGATGTAGTTGTATCTGTGGTAGATGTTAAACCATTGTATAAAATAATTGGGCAACGTAGCGATGTTAAACTGTTTTTGTTACCCAGCAACCCTTCAAAATAGTTGTTATACACTTTATGCCCTTTGTCAATTAATCTAACTCCATAGGATCTTGTTACACTTGAATTATTCACTATAAAAAAGTTCCCATAAATACTGCAATATCGTCCATGCCTCATTGTCATTCCACCATAACAATTCATAAAGGTGTTATACCTATATGTATTGAAATTGGTTTTGTTAGATATAATTTCAGGCTCTACTTGAGTGCAATCTTCAAATAAATTGTACTCTACAATGTTGTATCCATTTGACCTTGAAACTGAACTTGTACCCAAACGCATACTCTCTCCACCATTGGCTCCTTGATATCCTCTCCCTTTAAAATAATTTGAATCTATAAGATGTAGTGTGGTTGTAGATTTTTGAGGATAAGTATTGTTATCGTACCAAACAACTACAGTTGCACCTGCATTGGCTTTGTTGATAAAAGTACAATGATCTACTCTATTGTTTGTTCCATATAAGGATACCCATTTGTTATCAGTATCTGGGCTAGTGCCAGCAACAGAACCTGTAGAGTCGCTATTGTAACTATCAATGGTAATATTGTTAAGTCTGCAATAGCTTGCTGCAGTACCAGACGAGTTACGAAATTGTATAACATCGGTTGTTCCAGAGTTACCTGACGCAAATCTGAATCCAGTTATTAAAATTCGTTTACCAGAAAATTGCAAATAAGTACTACCTGTAAATGTTACACCATTAAAGGTTTGTGCTTTTAAAACAATCCATGTACTAGTACTTGTTCCTTTAGTGTTTGTAAAATTAATTTGTCCAAAACTATATGTGCCATTGGCAACAATAACAGTATCGCCAGGTTGAGCATTTGTCATACGAGTTTGCAAATCTGTTTTCGTAGAAACCAAATAATTGGTTGCATTTACTTGGCAAGTGCAAGAAAAAACAATGCTTATTAGCAATACTATTGAACGGTGCTGCAACACATCTGCCAAATACTTGCAATGCATCTTGTTTAATACAATAATATTTCTTTTGAACAGGTACATTATTTGAAAATATTTATACCTTTTAAGAAATTTTCCATTTGTTTAAACAAATCGTCGTTTTGCTCTTTGGTAAATTTGCCATGCAACCCACCAGGTACAGTAATAAATTGGCTTGTTGCACCAACTTCGTCAAACTTTTTCTTTAGAGCAACAGACTGCTCATAAGGAACTGTTGGATCTGAATCGCCATGAATAATTAAAGTTGGGGGGCTTGTTTTTTTAACATAATAAATTGGTGAAACTGATTTAGCAAAAACCTCATCTTTTGCTTTATCTCCTAACCATTGTGTTGCAGAAGAACTTGTTTTGTGAATACCATAAGCCCAATCCCAAACATCTACAATGCCATACTTATCTATAATTGCAACTATGGTATAATCTTTTACTTTTTTATAGTCGCCATCAAACTTATTATCGTTTTGTAATAATCCAGCCATTAATGCTAAATGCCCTCCAGCACTACCTCCCATAATTACAATTTTGTGAGGATTAACATTTAACTCTTTTGCATGTTTTACAACATATAAAATTGCACCTCTAACATCTTCAATTGCAGCAGGAGCTGTGGCTTTGCCAGTTAATCTGTAGCCAATATTGCCTACAGCAAAACCCATCTTAAAGAACGCATTAAATCCACCTTGTGAATCTTTTGTTCCATTTTTCCAACCACCTCCATGTATGTTAAATATAATGGGAGTTGGTTCCTTTGATGTTGGATTGAAATAAATATCTTCCATGCCTTTCCAATCGCCTATCACACTATAAACTTCATCAATTTTAGCTTCATACCCTTTAGGTATTTTAACTACTTTTTTAACAGCAGTATCTGTTTGAGCAGAAAGATGAAAAGCTAAAAATAGTGATGCTATAAAAAATATTTTTTTCATCAGTATATATTAAAATATCAAAAAAATGGGGTGCTAATAATAATTAACCCCCAAAACAATCTATGATTTTGTAGGAAGAAAATCTTCTCTTAGTGGGCTAAATACATCAAGTAAAACACCCGGTTCAATACATGTTATACCATGTAATATGTGAGGTAAAACATAATAAGCATCGCCTGTAGTAATACGTTTTGTTTCGTCGCCAATCGTCATATCAAATAAACCACTTTCTACATAAGTTACTTGACTATGATGATGTTCATGCATGGCACCAATGGCACCTGCTTCAAACTTTACTTTTACCAACATTATTTTATCATCGTATCCTAACATTTGGCGTTGAATGCCGTTACCTAAATCTTGCCAAGGAGTTTCTGTTGCAATTTGAAAAGCTGCTGTATTCATAATTAATTTGTTATTATTGGTTACTACTATTTTATTGAATGGTTAAAAACTGTTCTTTGTTTTTATATTGTAATTTTATTGTGTATGTTTTGTTATTGTACTCAAATGAAAATACAGTTGTGTTTTCATTGTCTGATATTAATTGAATGTTCTTTGTAACTGGCATAAACCCAACTGTAAATTCTGCAATTGGATTGTTTTTTCCATGAGGTTCTGTAATATTTACAAATGTGTGATTGGTAGCTTTTGGCTGAGTAAGAATATATGCTTTTTCACTTCTTAAATTAAACTCAGGA
>JAGOUF010000083.1 GCA_018061385.1 Chitinophagaceae bacterium
CATTACAGTCATATTGGTTTTCAAAGTTATATGGTGCATCCACACATGTTAGAAACCATTGATAAATTACATTTCGATTGTTTTAGGGTTGGAAAAGTAAAAGAAAATGTAGAAGAAATGGAACCTATTTTACGCAATGCCAATATGTTAAGTTTCGATATTGCAGCTATACAAAATGCCCATGCCCCTTCAAATAAATTAACACCCAATGGTTTTACAGGAGAAGAAGCTTGTACCTTAATGCAATATGCTGGTTTAAGTACCAACATTAGCAGTATTGGTATTTATGGTTATTTACCAAAGGATGACGTAAGTGAACTTACAGCAAAACAAGCAAGCCACATGATGTGGTATATTATGGATGGCATTTTTAAAAGCAAGCATGAAGCAGAAATTGACAATACCAATGAGTTCAATGAATTTCATTTGGCTTTTGCCGATGTACAAACTTCTTTTTTACAAAGTAAACGTACGGGTAGATGGTGGATGCAATTGCCAGAAGGTAAATACATTGCTTGTAGCCAAAGCGATTATATTATTGCTGCAAGCAACGATATTCCAGAACGTTGGATGAGGGCTGTTGAAAGAAGTTAACTCAGCATGTATTAAATAGAATCAATAAATTTAATTTTAAATTGAGCTTTAATTTATTTAAACAACTAAAACATGAACGATCGTTTGCTTCAAAAAAACAGCTCAATAATTTGTTTTAGTGTATTGTTTATTCTGTTACTTTCTTCTTGTAAAGTGGCTCAACAAACACAAGTAAATCAATCTACAAAACCAGCATTTTTAGATAGTGCAATTTTTGCTCCAGCTCATGTTGGCATTGCAGTGTACGAGCCAGCAACCAATACATATTTGTACAATTATCAAGCAGAAAAATATTTTATTCCCGCAAGCAATACCAAAATTTTCACTTGCTATGCAGCTATGAAGCACTTGGGTGACAGCTTGGTTGGGTTGTTGTACAATGAAGACGATGGAGAATATACAGTTCAATTTACTGGTGATCCAACACTGTTACATTCAGATTTTAAAGTGCATCCTGTAATACAATTTTTTCAAAAAAATAAAAATGTAACAGTTGTAAAATCCAATTGGAAAGATGAACGTTGGGGCAATGGTTGGGCTTGGAACGATTTTGATGCAGATTATATGGCAGAACGTTCTGCTGCTCCTATTTATGGTAATGTTGTAAACTTTTCAAAAAAGGGAAATCAAATAAATGTTTTTCCAAAGCTGTTTAAAGATTCGTTAACCCTTTATGGCAATGTACAAACAGGAAATTTTTCAATTGACAGAAGTTTTAAGAACAACAATTTTTTGTTGAAAAATGGCAAAAGAAAATTTAGCAATACAGAAATTCCATTTGTTACTTCTGAAGCACTCTCTGTTGCATTATTAGAAGATACGCTACTAAATACGATTAATTATTTAGATGTAGAAACCGTAAGCCAAGCCAACTGGAAAAAATGTTATTCTCAACCAACCGATTCTATGTTAAAACCAATGATGCACAGAAGCGATAATTTTTATGCTGAGCAAGGTTTATTAATGGTAGGACAAGCATTATCTGGAGAGTTAAATGATGCAAAAACAATTGACAGTTTAATGAAAACTGATTTTGCAAATATGCCCAATAAACCACGCTGGGTAGATGGTAGTGGCTTAAGTAGATACAATTTAATATCGCCAATGGATTTTGTTTGGGTGTTGAATAAAATGAAACAAGAAATTAATTGGAACAGAATAACCGCCATTTTTCCTACAGGAAATACAGGAACATTGAATGGATATTATAAAAACTATGTAGGAAAAATTTATGCAAAAACTGGCACACTGAGCAATCATGTAGCATTGAGTGGCTTTATAAAAACCAATAGTGGTAAAGAGCTTATTTTTTCTGTGTTGGTCAATAGTCACCAAACTGCTGCAAGTAATATTAGAAGAGCTGTAGAAGCTTTTTTAACTGATATTATTGAGAAAAATTAATGCTTAACCACAGAGCAACAGAGCAAAGAAGTTTCACTGAGTTTTTTATACTGCCTTTTTTTGCTCATCGAAGCTTATAGCTTCGAAAGGCATATTCTATCGCCTTTGGCGATAATGCTAAACATTTCTATTTTAAAAATTGAGGCAAAAGATCTTCTAATTTTTCCATTTCTACAACAACAAAAACAAAAGTTGATTTTAGTTGCCCAACAAAAATTATCTTAGCGACCTACAATTTATTGCCATGTATTTCTATAGAAATAATTTAACCAATCAAGAGTTACTTTCTACTTATAAAGCCCTTCTATTGCCAAGAATGATAGAAGAAAAAATGTTGGTACTCTTACGTCAGGGTAAAATTAGTAAATGGTTTAGTGGCATTGGTCAAGAGGCTATAAGTGTTGGTACAACATTGGCTTTAGATAAAGACGAATGGGTAATGCCTTTACACAGAAATTTGGGCGTTTTCACTACAAGACAAATGCCATTGGCTAAATTATTCATGCAATGGCAAGGCAATAAAGAGGGATACAGCAAAGGCAGAGAAAGAAGTTTTCATTTTGGAACAAAAGAGCATCATATCTGTGGTATGATTTCTCATTTAGGGCCACAATTGGCCATTGCCAATGGGGTTGCATTGGCTCATAAATTGAAAAATGAAAAAAAAGTAGCAGTTGCTTTTACTGGCGACGGTGGTACAAGCGAAGGCGATTTTCATGAAGCATTAAATGTTGCAGCCGTTTGGGATTTACCAGTAATTTTTATTATTGAAAACAATGGGTATGGCTTAAGTACGCCTACCAACGAGCAATACAAATGCGAAAGCTTGGTAAGTAAAGCAAAAGGTTACGGCATTGAAGGGGTGCAAATAGATGGCAACAATATTTTAACTGTTTACGATACCATTAAAGGCATTCGGGAGTATTGTATAAAAGAACAAAAACCTTATTTAATAGAGTGTATGACCTTTAGAATGAGAGGTCATGAAGAAGCGAGTGGTACAAAATATGTTCCAACACATTTGTTTGAAGAGTGGGCTAAAAAAGATCCGGTACAAAATTTTGAAAATTATTTATTGGGTGAAAATGTATTAACTACAACACTTATTGATTCGATTAAAAACGAAATCAAAACATATATTGAAACCGATTTGCAAGATGCGTATAAAGCAACTCCATTAACACCCAATACAGAAGAAGAACTGAACGATGTTTTTGCTAAAACTACAATGCAACCATCGGTGCTAAGCAAAAAATTAGATGAAAATGGCTTATGGGTAATTGATCAAGGCACAACCAAAGAAATTCGTTTTGTAGATGCAATTCAACAAGCATTGTTTCAATCCATGCAGCAAAATGAAAACTTGGTATTGATGGGGCAAGATATTGCAGAGTATGGCGGAGCCTTTAAAATTACTGAAGGGTTTGTTCAGGCATTTGGAAAAAGCAGGGTTAGAAATACACCGTTGTGTGAAAGTGCCATTGTTGGTACAGCATTGGGTTTAAGTTTAGCTGGCTTTAAAAGTATGATGGAAATGCAGTTTAGCGATTTTGCAACTGTAGGGTTCAATCAAATAGTAAACAACTTAGCTAAAATACATTATCGCTGGGGGCAAAATGCCGACGTTGTTGTTCGTATGCCATGTGGTGGTGGTGTAGGTGCTGGTCCTTTTCATAGCCAAACCAACGAAGCTTGGTTTACAAAAGTTGCAGGGTTAAAAGTTGTGTATCCAAGCTCACCTTACGATGCAAAAGGCTTGTTAATGGCAGCAATTGAAGACCCAAATCCAGTTATGTTTTTTGAACACAAAGGGTTGTACAGAAGTGTACAAGGCCAAGTGCCAGAAGCTGCATATACTATAGAAATTGGAAAAGCAAATATTGTACAAGAAGGTAACCACCTAACCATTATTACGTATGGTGCTGCTGTACATTGGTGTTTAGAATATGTACATCACCACCCTGACGTAAGTGTAGAATTATTAGATTTAAGAAGTTTACAACCTTTAGATTATACGGCTATACAACAAGCTGTTATTAAAACAGGTAAAGTTTTAATAGTACACGAAGACAGTTTAACAGGAGGTTTTGGTGGAGAAATTGCAGCATGGATTGCCGAACATTGCTTTACCTATTTAGATGCACCAGTAATGCGTTGTGCAAGCATTGATACGCCCATACCATTTAATATGGACTTAGAAAAAAACTATATGGCTAAAAATAAATTGGGTGAGTATATCGAAAAATTGTTGGCATATTAAAAAGGCCAATTGCAATAATTTTTTTATTGCTTTTCAAATAAAATTATAGGTATAAATAAAATGTTGTTGAATAACTACAAACTTTTTTAAATGAGTGAAGACCAAAAGAAACAACTTGAACAACAACTTTGGAATATAGCCAATACCCTTAGGGGTAAAATGAATGCGGACGAGTTCCGTGATTATATTTTGGGCTTTATTTTCTATAAATACCTTGCCGAGAAAATGGAAATTTATGCAAACACCATTTTAAAAGCCGACAAGATTAAATACAAAGAAATTAAGGAAAATACCAAACAAGGCAAAGAATACATTGAAGCCATCAAAGAGGAATCTTTGGAGAAATTGGGTTACTTCTTAAAACCTTCTGAACTGTTTAGTGAAGTCGCCAAACGTGGCAACAGTGATGTAGAAG
This sequence comes from Chitinophagaceae bacterium, assembly GCA_018061385.1. Taxonomy (GTDB): domain Bacteria; phylum Bacteroidota; class Bacteroidia; order Chitinophagales; family Chitinophagaceae; genus UBA1930. The sequence goes on from JAGOUF010000083.1 coordinate 4,671, forward strand.
ACTCAACTAATTTCATACTTGAAGACCTGCAAAAAATCCTGAACAATATTCAGCTTTCGACAATGGGAACGGAAAGCGAAGAGGATTTTGACCACTTGTTTGAGGATATGGATTTGAACAGCACTAAACTTGGTAAAACTCCCGAAACAAGAAATGAAATTATTGCAAAGGTGCTATCGCACCTTGACAAAATTGATTTTAAACTGGAGCAAACCGAATTAGATGTTTTGGGCGATGCTTATGAATATCTCATTGGACAGTTTGCCAGTGGTGCAGGAAAAAAAGCAGGTGAATTTTATACACCGCAGGAAGTAAGTAAAGTGTTGGCGAAAATTGTAACCACAGGAAAAAGCAAACTCAAATCGGTTTACGACCCAACTTGTGGTTCGGGGTCGTTGTTGCTTCGTGTGGCAAAGGAAGTAAAAGAAGTAAGCAACTTTTACGGACAGGAAATGAACCGCACCACTTACAACCTTGCCCGAATGAATATGATTTTGCACGGTGTGCATTACCGTAAATTCAACATTAAACAAGAAGACACTTTAGAACATCCGCAACACACTGGACAACAATTTGAAGCCATTGTAGCCAATCCGCCATTTTCGGCTGAATGGAGTGCAAACCCATTATTTACAAGTGATGACCGCTTTTCTCAATATGGAAAATTAGCACCAAGCAGTAAAGCCGATTATGCTTTTGTGCAACACATGATTCATCATTTGGCAGAAAATGGTACAATGGCAATTGTATTGCCTCACGGTGCTTTGTTTAGAAGCGGTGCAGAACAACACATTCGTAAATACTTAATTGAAGACAGAAATTATTTAGATGCAGTGATTGGATTGCCTGCCAATATTTTTTATGGTACAAGTATTCCTACTTGCATAATGGTTTTCAAAAAATGCAGAGAACAACCCAATGATGTTTTATTTATTGATGCCAGCAACGATTTTGATAAAGTGAAAACGCAGAATATTTTAAGAGATGTGCACATTGATAAAATAGTTACAACCTACCGAAACAGAACCAACTTAGAAAAGTACAGCAAGAAAATTGCCCTACAAACCATTGCAGAAAACGACTACAACCTAAATATTCCCAGATATGTAGATACGTTTGAAGCAGAAGAAAGCATTGACATTAATGCCATTGCCAACCAACTGAAAGCTTTGGAAAAAGAAATGAAAAATACAGATGCTGTATTAACAGCATTTTGCAAGGAGCTGGGAATTGAAACACCTTTTTAATTGTCAGAACTATGATTTTTTTGATTAAATGATTGCTATGATTAACGAACAATACAAATATTCCGAACTAACTTCTAAAATAATTGGCTGTGCAATGAAAGTTCACAGCACATTGGGCAATGGTTTTCAGGAAGTAATTTATCAAAGAGCATTAGCCATTGAAATGCAGTTGGAAGGTATTTTGTTTAGCAGAGAATTTGAAATGCCCATATTTTATAGAGAACAACAAATAGGTACTAGAAGAGTAGATTTTTTAGTGGAAGGTTTAATTTCTGTAGAACTTAAAGCAATCATAAAGTTAGAAGATGTTCATTTTGCACAAGCTATCAACTATTTGGAAGCATATAATTTAGAAATTGGTTTATTGATAAATTTTGGAGAAACAAGTTTAAATTTTAAGAGGCTAACCAATAAAAAATTCAAATCACAGCAATCAAATGAATCAAAAAAATCATAGTTCTGACATCATCATATACAATACCAAGGACGGTAAAACATCTGTTTCACTTTTAACCAAAGACGGTACCGTTTGGATGAACCAAAACCAACTTGCTGAACTTTTTGACACCTCTAAGCAAAATATAGGACAGCACATAGCAAGTATATTGGAAGACAAAGAGTTAAGTGAAAATTCAGTTGTAAAGAATTACTTTACAACTGCCGCTGATGGCAAAGAATACAATGTTACTTTTTACTCTTTAGAAATGATTTTGGCTATTGGCTTTAGGGTGCGTAGCAAAAGAGGTACACAGTTTAGGCAATGGGCAAATCAAAACCTTGCAAGCTATATGATAAAAGGCTTTGTAATGGATGATGAGCGATTGAAAAATCCTGATGGAAGACCCGACTATTTTGAAGAACTCTTAGCCCGTATCAGAGATGTCAGAGCTTCTGAAAAAAGATTTTACCAAAAAGTACGTGATTTATTTGCTTTAAGCAGCGACTATGACGGAAGCGATAAAGCCACGCAAATGTTTTATGCCGAAACCCAAAACAAAATACTTTTTGCGATAACAGGAAAAACGGCTGCCGAAATTGTAGTAAGCCGTGCCAATGCCAACGAGCCCAATATGGCATTGACCAGTTGGAAAGGTAAGGTAGTACGCAAACAAGATATTTACATAGCCAAAAATTACCTTACAGAAGATGAAATTGACAACCTAAACCGTTTTGTAACCGTGTTTTTAGAAACCGCTGAACTACGTGCCAAAAACAGACAGGACATTACAATGGCATTTTGGAAAGAAAATATTGATAAAATAATACTACTAAATGACAAAACCATTTTGCAAGGAAAAGGCAAGATAAGCAATGAACAAATGGAGAAAAAAGTAGATGCCTTGTTTGCAAGTTTTGATGCCAAAAGAAAAATAGCAGAAGCCCAAAAAGCAGATGAACAAGATTTGGAAGAATTGAAAGCCTTGGAAAATAAAATTAAAGCCAAGAAAAAATAAACAATGGAAAAACAACAAAGCAAAAAACCGCTTATTAGGTTTCCAGAGTTTAAAGATGCTTGGGAGCACAAGCGACTGAATGAACTTTTAAGCGAAGCAAAAAAGCGGAATGAAGATTTGAAATATGGGAAAGACAAAGTGCTTTCTGTATCTGGTGAATTGGGAATTGTAAACCAAATTGAACATTTAGGTAGAAGCTATGCAGGTGTTTCGGTACATCAGTACCACGTTGTAGAAGTTGGTGATATTGTTTATACAAAAAGCCCTCTCAAGGCAAATCCTTTCGGAATTATCAAACTGAACAAAGGAAAAGCAGGTATTGTATCAACGCTTTATGCTGTTTATACAGTAAATCAGCAGACCGCTTACGGGCCTTTTATTGATTATTACTTTTCGTTAGATGCAAATACCAATCGTTATTTGCGACCACTGGTAAAGAAGGGTGCAAAAAACGATATGAAGATTAACAACGCTTATGTGTTGCACGATAGAATATTTGCACCAACTATTCCTGAACAAAAACGCATTGCTTCTTTCTTCACCGTTTTAGACAAGAAAATTGCCGAACTCAAACAAAAGAAAAACCTGTTGGAGCAATACAAAAAAGGGGTGATGCAAAAACTCTTTTCGCAAGAATTGAGGTTTAAAGATGATAATGGAAAAGAGTTTCCTGAATGGGAGAAATTAAATT
>JAGOUF010000084.1 GCA_018061385.1 Chitinophagaceae bacterium
CGTTAAACTTTCTCCAACGCATAATTTTTAGGTTTTTTGAAGTTAAGCACTAACCACTATTCGTTTAATAAAATTATTGTTAACAAAAGTGCATAAGCTAAAATTGCATGAACAAAATATTGAAAAATACTGCCTCTATTGTTTCATAATTTTTTTAACCAACCTAAATGATTGTGCATTGCTTAATTCAACAAAATATAAGCCTTTCGGAAATTTAGCAAACGGTACTTTTAACAACTCATCTTGCCCAAGAGTTTCAAAAAAATGTTGCTGTAAAAGTTGCCCCTTACTATTCAATATTTTTACCGTTAAGTTATTGAAGTTTGGATTTTTTATGTTTACAAACAATGTGTTTTGTACCGGATTTGGATACAATAAAATATCGTTGAAATTAATACTTGGATTAATGGTTTTTATAGAGCTGTTGTTTTTACTAACCAATTGTTTATTTGTATCAACCAAAACTGTATCGGCTGCAAAGCCAACATTTACCCATGTTTCATCGTTGTTGGCATTGCATTGTACAACAATTGTTTTTTGTTGTGTTGCGTTTTTAAACGTTATTGGTAAAGGCGTTTTATAAAATGTAACAGATGGATGAGATGTGGTTTGAAATACTTTTACCTTGGCCCAATTGTTTTTATTTTGATTCCATTGAACATGAAAACTAGGATAGCCTTCGCCATAAATCCATTGATTAAAAAAGTAGGTTAAATCTTGCTGAGCTACTTGTTCAACATTTCGTTTAAAATCGGCAGTTGTAGCAAATTTATTTTTTAGTAATGGATCATTTAAATACTGGTTCATTGCCTTAAAAAAAATACTATCGCCCAATGTAAAACGCAACATGCGTAAAGTGTAAGAACCTTTGTCGTAGCTCAATCTACCATTAAATATATTGTTCACATCGGAAGTGTCTTTAACAAAAACACTTCCATTGGGTTGAGAAGTAACATTGTTTAAATGAATGGTTAATAAAGCATTGAGTGCTGCGGTATCGTATCGTTCAAAAAAATAATTGGAAGAAAAAGTAGCAAACCCTTCGCTAAGCCAAATATCTTGCCAACTGGCACATGTAATTTTATCTCCAAACCATTGATGTGCCAATTCGTGAGCCATCAGATTTACGTCAGGGTAAGTAATAAAAGAATTGGTTTGATGTTCCATACCACCGCCCCAACCAAATTGTGTTTGGCCATATTGTTCATTAATAAAAGGATAACCACCATATTTTTCATGTAAAATTTTCATACACTCAATTACTGGCTGTGTATTGTTTTGAAACAGTGCTAAATCTTCTGGATATACATGAGAAACCATTGGCAATTGAACATTGCCCAATTGAATTGTATGGCTAAACGTAACAAAATTGGTTACCGAAAAGGCCACTAAATAACTGGCAATTGGATAACGATGTTTATACACTGTTGTAGTTACATTGTTGTTGGTTGTAGCAGTTTGTTTTACACCATTGCTTGTTGCAGTATACATAGAAGGATGAATGATGGTTATATCTATACTATCAATTTTATCGTCTAATCCATTTCGGCAAGGCCACCAATCTTTGCTTCCATACGGTTCACTCAAAGTCCAAATTACTGGCACATTGTTGTGTGTAGTTTGAATAAAAGAACCAAACCCACTGTTATCGGGATTGCCATTGTAAAAAATTGTAACCGAATCTTTTTGTTGTGCAGCTAAAGTTGTATTTAGCTGAATGTTTAGTACATCGCTATTGGTTTGTACAAAGCTTATTTTTTGATTTCGGAAGCGTACACTATCTACTATTAAATTATTAGACAAGTCAAGTGCAATAAGGTTTGTAGCTGAACTTACGGTAAAATAATGTGTTACTTTGCCATCAATAAATTTAACTGCAGGATCAACTTTCCAAGTACAATTGCTGTAATAAATTTCAAAGTTGTTGGATGCTTTTGTTCTGTTGATTTGTTGTTTGATACTTGATTGTTTACCTTCTTGCATAGCAATATCGTTGCTACTTTTACAAGCATACTTTTGTGCATTTGCCATATTACAAAAAAATAAAAGCATTGCCATCCATTTCATTGTTTAAAGTTAAGAGTATGTACTATAAAATGATGTTGTTACAATTTGTGGTTTTTTCGATAAACGAAACAACACAAGCTTAAACGTGTGCAATAGAAATGCAATACTTATTTTTACGCCTAGTAAAATTTCACACAGAAACAGTAGTATGCCTTATTTCAACCTAACCGATACATTAAATTTAATTTCTAAGTTCACTTTTAAACGAACCTGGAATGCCTATAAGGTTTGGCTAAGCTATCAAATAAGTAAAATAACAGGTAAGCCTATACAATGGGGTTATCCAATTTCAATATCTTTTGAACCAACTACAAGTTGCAATTTACGTTGCCCCGAATGCCCAAGTGGTTTAAGAGAATTTACTAGGCCAACGGGTATGTTACAAAAAAGTTTTTTTGAACAAACTATTGATGATATTCATAAAGAGTTATTGTACCTTATTTTTTATTTTCAGGGAGAGCCATATTTGAATCCAGATTTTTTAAATATGGTAAAATATGCCCACGATAAAGGCATTTATACAGCAACAAGTACCAATGCACATTATTTAACTGATGAAAAAGCTAAAGCTACTGTTGAAAGTGGACTAGATAGATTAATTATTAGTATTGATGGAACTACACAAGATGTGTACTCATCTTACAGAGTTGGTGGAAAATTAGATAAGGTATTAGAAGGTGCAAGAAATATTGTACGTTGGAAAAAAGAATTAAAGAGCAAAACGCCATTTATATTTTTTCAATTTTTAGTTGTAAAACCCAATGAACATCAAATTGAAGCAGTAAAGAAATTGGGTAAGGAAGTTGGGGTAGATCAAGTTCGTTTTAAAACTGCACAGGTGTACGATTATGTGAATGACCCAAATCAATTAATTCCAACCAATCAAAAATATAGCAGGTACAAAAAAGATAAAGATGGAAACCTACAAGTAAAAAGTGGTTTAAACAACCATTGTTGGAAGCTTTGGCATGCCAATGTAATTACTTGGGATGGTTTGGTGGTGCCTTGTTGTTTTGATAAAGATGCTACCCACCAATTGGGCAATTTAAAAACGCAAAGTTTTAAAGAAACTTGGAACAACGATAACTACAAACAGTTTAGAAAAGAGCTAATGCAAAGCCGAAAAAACATTGACATTTGTGCCAATTGTAGCGAAGGACTTACCGTTTGGGAAGATTAATTGCATTTTTATGGAAATTTAATTTGTTGCCTTTCTTTTTATCATAAATTCACATCCTAAAACAATTTTATGATAAAAAATTTACTCTCCGTTTTGGTTTTTTTATTAGCTGTAATATGCTCTGTAAATGCTCAGATTTACAATCAAAATACAGAATCAGGAACTCGTTACCACTCTGCAAACAATGTTGCTACTGGTAATCCAAAAGTAATGTTAGATGATATTAATATTGCATCGGCAACAATAGGTGCAAACAATACACTTAATATTACACAGTTAAAATTTGGTATTCGTAGAGCTGGAGGCACAACTGCTGCAGCATGTACAGTTGTTGGGTTTGTTTCAAAGGTTGATGATACTGCCACTCTATTTACTAATGTAGTTCATTTGCCATTAACAAACGTAGGGTCTTTAGCAATGCCTGCTCCAACAGCTTCTGCTTTTACAACTGAATTGGCAACTTTTGGTGATGGTTCTGCAACTCTTGCTACGGTAAGAATTGATACAGGTAAATTATTCACTAATTTTGGTAGCTTTTTTGCAGGTTTAACAATTGCACCATTTGCTAGTGGTACTCCAAATGGAATAAGAATTACTACTGGTCCTGAAGCAAATTATAATGGATTTTGGTTAGTTGATACTGATTCTTCAGTGGTACGTACTGGACCATATACTTTTGGAGGAACGCCTCCTTCAGCAGCTAATTTTTATGTTCAAGTTTTTGGCACTTTTGCTAATGCACTTCCTGTTAATTTTGGTAAATTCTCAGCAATGAGTGGACGTGATGGAAGTGTTTTATTAAATTGGGAAACTATTACAGAAATTAATAATAAAGGATTTTCAGTTGAAAAAAGTTTAGATGGTGTTACATTTAAAGAAATGGGTTGGGTAGAAGGAACCAATAACAACAAAGGAAGTAACTATACATTCACAGATTGGTTTCCTGAATCTGGTGTAAACTACTACAGATTAAAGCAAGTTGACCATGATGGAAAAATTAGCTACTCAAATGTTGCATTTGCAAAAATTTCTTTACCAGTTCAAATGACCGTAGCTCCAAACCCAATTAAAAATATTGGTTCTATTAAGCTTTACTTAAATGAAGAGTCTAAAGTTGACTTACAGTTATTAAACTCCAATGGTCAATTAATTAGTGTTATTAATAGTGGTATTAAAAATAGCGGTTGGCATGATATTCCATTCAATATTAATGGAAGTAAAGGCACTTATATTATAAGAGCGGTAATTAATAAAAATGAAATTGTAAATAAGTTGGTGATTAAAGAATAAACATCTCAATACACTATTTCAAAAGCCCTGCAAAATTTTTGCAGGGCTTTTTTGTTACAGAAATTATTTGCTTTTATGATTCATTTTACGAAATGAAAATTTTATTGATACAATATACCAAGTACAATTTTTAGGCTACTAAACAATTGCTAAATACCAATTTAAAATTTACAACCTAGAAACAACAGCAAATAAGTAGCAGCTTTTCAAGCGTTCATGCAACGACCTTTCCTCTATTAAATGCCGAAAGAGTTTGGTGACAACGTTTAAAATTGTTAGTGCCAATTATGATTTTTTACAAGCAACAAAGCCAAACTACAATTCAAGCTATTATAGAATATTATATAAATAAAGTGAATAATGAAGTTGGTGGGTAATCAATGCCAATAAAACAGAATTACAACATTTTTTTTCTTATCAATTAAGTGAAAAAGGAAAAGTAAGTATTGAATTATTTACACAAAATGGAAGAAAAGTTGCTTCAATCATCAATGCTCAACAATCTGCTGGAACGTATAATGTTTCAATAGATGTTAAAAAATATGCATTGGCTACTGGTAATTACAATTACAGAATGGTTGTAATTGATAACAACAATCAAGAAGTATTTAGAGCTACCAAAACAATGGTAATCGCTCAATAATAAATTGATTCTATTTTTTTTTAATAAGGCTTCCCGTTGGGAAGCCTTATTTTTTATGCAATACTTTATATATTTTAAGCAATCCTTTTCAAGTAGCTTTACACCATGAAACAAGTATTGGTACAATATGCTCAGTATAACTTTTGGGCCAATAAACAATTGTTGGCTATTGCTTTAAAGTTAAACGAGCAACAACAAAAAGAACATATTGCCAGTAGCTTTAGTAGTGTACAAGCTACTATTGTGCATTTATTAGATGCCGAAAGTATTTGGTGGCAACGATTACTGTTGCAAGAAATTATTATTGCACCTAGCACCACAAAAACATTTACAACCACAGAAGCTGTACAAATTTTATTGGCACAAAGTGAAGCTTGGGTTAAATGGGTAACTGCTGCTAAAGAAGTACAATTAGAACATGTTTTTGCTTATCAAAATAGCAAACGAGAACAATTTAAACAACCTGTTTGGCAAATGTTGTTGCATTTGTTTAATCATGGTACATATCACAGAGGGCAACTGGTAACTTTATACAATCAGTTGGGTGTAACTAAAATTCCTGCAACAGATTTTATTCATTGGAGCAGAACAAACAAATAACTTTTCTTCGCACAATAGATTTGTACAATCTCATTTTCACCAAAATTGATAAATTATGTTTCGATGGTTTTGGAAAACTTTCTTACAATTAAAAGGATGGAAAACTGAATATAATTTTCCTACACATTTAAAAAAATGTGTGCTAATTGTTGCACCACATACTAGTAGCGATGATTTTTTAATTGGCTGTGCATTAAGAAGTGTTTTTAATATACCCGAAGCCAAATTTTTAGGCAAAGCCGAATTGTTTAAACCGCCATTTGGTTTTATTTTTAGATGGTTGGGCGGAACCCCTGTAAATAGAAATAGCAAACAAAATTTGGTAGAACAAGTAGTTGCAAAATTTAATGTAAGCGATAATTTTAAAGTTGGAATTTCGCCAGAGGGAACAAGAAAAAAAGTAACTCAACTTAAAACAGGTTTTTATTATATAGCACAACAAGCAAATGTGCCAATTATTATGATAGGCCTAGATTTTGAGAATAAGCAAGCTGTAATTTCTGAACCACTTTATACAAGCAACAATGTAACTGCCGATTTAAAAATTATTCTTGATTTTTTTGCTCCAATAAAAGGTAAAATACCAGAAAATGGTTTGCAAGATTTAAGCATTTAATGGAAGTGCTACATAGAAAGTTGTGCCTTTGTTTTCTTCGCTTTCAAAACGAATATTTCCTTCATGTGCTTCTACAATTTGTTTACAAATAGATAATCCTAAACCAAAAGATTCTTCTCCACTAGTTCCTGCTCTTTTATTATCAGTATCTGTATTAAAAAGCTGGTATTGCATGTTTTTTGGTATCCCTATTCCTTCGTCTTTAACTATAAAAGTTATTTGATTTTCATGCTGTACAATTTCTAAAAAAATGGTTCCTCCACTATGGCTAAATTTCACAGCATTGTTTACCAAGTTGTAGATTACTCTATTCATTTTTTCAATATCCATTAACAGCAAAACATCGTTGCTTAATGTTTTAACATTAAACTGCAAGCCTTTTTCTTGAACACTTACTTGCAACAACGATACACAATTATTTATAAATGAATTTACAGAGTATTTAGCCTTATAAGAGGTTTTACTTTTGATACCAGCAGTTGCAAAAATTTCTGAAATTAAACTTAATGAGTTGTTACAAGCTGCTTTAATTACATGCAACATTTCCAATCTACTTTCTTCATTTTTATCATCAATAATTAATTCTGCTAAAGAGGAAATTGATGCTACCGGAGTTCTTAAATCGTGGGCAACCAACTTTACAATTTTATCTTTTTCTCTACTATTAATTTCAAGTTTATTTAGTGCTTCTTCTAATTGTATATTTTGTGCATGTATTGTACTATTTAATATTTTTAGTTGCTGTACATTTTGTTTCGATTTGTTCCAGTTATACCATAACAATATTGCAATTAGTATAACAGTAAATACAATAATTGAAACAACGATTAAATACAGTTCGTTTACGTGATTGTTTCTTTCGAGTTTCTCCAATTCACTTTGCTTATTTAAAGCATCAAACTGTTTATTAATATCTATTTCGTTAATAGATTTATGTTCTTTAGTGTAATCCTCTTTTTTTTGAATATAAAGATTTAAAGACTCGTAAGCCTTGGCTATATTTTGTTTTGCATTATAATATTGCCACATTTGTTTGTGCCATTCTACATCGGCCCTAGCAAAGTTTACAGTGTCTAAACTTTTTCTAATTTTTTGCAATGTAAAAAGCATACTATCCAATTTTAATTCTTCAAAATATAGATTGGATAATTTTAAAAAACTTAAATGTGCATCGTTTATTTCGTGTCCCTTTTTGAGATTGATAGAAACACTTTTTTTATATAGATTTTTAGCTTCGGCGGCTCTATTGGTTAATTTATATACATCGCCCAAATTGCCATAAATAACACCTAAAGCAATTTCGTGGAAATTTTTTCTTTCTGTATAGCTGTTTTGATGATTGTTTACAAACTGAATAGCTTTGTTAAAGTAAAATTCAGCACTGTCTAATTTGTTCAATTTTAAATAACTCAGGCCAATATTATTCAACAACCCTTGTTGTCTAACGTAACTTTGGAAGTCGTTTAACTCACAAATTGTAGCATTATTAAACGCTTCAATAAAAAAATTCTTTGCTTCCTCAAACTTAAATTGATTGTATAAGATTACTGCAATACGATGGTTGTATTCTTTTCTTGTACAATAATTTACATATTTAATTCC
>JAGOUF010000085.1 GCA_018061385.1 Chitinophagaceae bacterium
TATGCTTGTAACGATGCTAAAGAAAAATTTGTACACGACTTTGTTGCGGCTTGGAATAAAGTAATGAATTTAGATAGATTTGATTTAGCATAAATTAATTCTAAATTTTATATAAGGAAAAGGCAACCCAATTAATTGAGTTGCCTTTTTTGTTTTTTAGAAATATAAAGTAAAATTTTCAACGCACAAATTACTACCATTCATTTTGCCAATGAATAAAAGTTCATAAAACAATTATCCAATTCACATTTCTATGATAAGAGTCATAATAATTTCATAAGAGTAGTTGGAAGTTTGCCAAATGAAAATTTGGAAAAATATTATTCAAAAGCCTTCTTAAATATTCCTTATAAGTAGTAAAATTTTCAATACTACACTACACAAATAGTTATTCTCTAAATAACATTTCACAATTATTCAAGTTTAAAAAAATCCCTCAATTAAAAAATAAATAATGGAAAATTCAAAACGAAGTTGGGCAGAACCATATAAAATGAAGATGGTAGAATTGTTGAAAATGACGACACCTGTGCAACGCAAAAAAGCTTTGAAAGAAGCAGGTTATAACACTTTTTTATTAAAGTCTGAAGATGTGTATATTGATTTATTAACAGATAGTGGAACATCTGCAATGAGTGATCAACAATGGGCTGGAATGATGATGGGTGATGAAGCTTATGCAGGTAGCAAAAATTTTTATCACTTAGAAGAAGTAGCAAAAAATGTGTATGGATATAAATATTTAATTCCAACACACCAGGGTAGAGGAGCAGAGAATATTCTTTCTCAAATTTTAATTAAAAAAGGAGATATCATTCCAGGCAATATGTATTTTACAACAACTCGTTTGCATCAAGAGTTGGCTGGCGGAAAGTTTGTTGATATCATAATTGATGAGGCACACGATCCGGAAAATGAATTTCCATTTAAAGGAAATGTTGATTTAGCAAAACTAGAAGTGCTTGTTAAAAAACATGGTGCGAATAAAATTCCTTATGTATGTATTGCTACAAGTGTAAATATGGCTGGCGGTCAGCCAATCAGTATTAAAAATTTAAAAGAGTTAAGAGCCTTCACAAAAAAGCATGGAATAAAAATTATTCACGACATGACTCGTGTTGCTGAAAATGCATATTTCATTCAACAAAAAGAAAAGGGTTTTGCCAATATTTCTGTTGCAGAAATTGTAAAAGAAATTTGTTCTTATACCGATGGTGCAACAATGAGTGCTAAAAAAGATGCACTTGTAAACATTGGAGGGTTTTTAGCATTGAACGATTGGGACACTTTTGAAGAGGCAAGAAATCTCGTAGTGGTGTATGAAGGATTGCATACTTATGGTGGCTTAGCAGGAAGAGATATGGAAGCTATGGCTATTGGTATAAAAGAAAGTGTAAGCGATGATCATATTAGAGCAAGAATTGGACAAGTAATTTATTTAGGCGAAAAAATGATGAGTTATGGAATTCCAATTGTAAAACCAATTGGTGGACATGGCATTTTTGTGGATGCTAAAAAGTTTTTACCTCATGTAAAACAAGAAGAATTTCCGGCTCAAGCTTTAGCTGCTGAAATTTATTTAGACTCTGGTGTTAGAACAATGGAAAGAGGTGTTGTATCGGCAGGAAGAAAAGCCAATGGCGAAAATTATTATCCAAAATTAGAGTTGGTTCGTTTTACCATTCCTCGTAGAGTTTATACTCAAGCTCATATGGATGTTATTGCTGAATCAACTGCAATTGTGTTTGATAGAAGAGAAAAAATTAAAGGATTGAAAATGATTTATGAGCCTAAATATTTGCGATTCTTTCAAGCACGTTTTGAAAAATTATAAACCATATTTTTTTGATGAAAAAAAATATTGAACTTCTATCACCTGCAGGTTCTTTTGAGAGTTTGCATGCTGCAATTAAAGCTGGAGCAAATGCTATTTATTTTGGCGTAGAGCAATTAAATATGCGATCTCGATCTGCCAATTCGTTTTCATTATCCAACTTAGCTGAAATAAGTTCTATTTGTAAAACGCATAAAATTCGTTCGTACATAACGCTTAATACCGTTATGTACGAACACGATATGCAACTACTTCAATTGATTTTAAAAGAAGTAAAAAAGCATAAAATTGATGCTGTAATTGCAGCAGATTTTGCAGTAATGGAGAAATGTAAGCAGCTCAAAATACCTTTGCATATTTCTACTCAAGCCAATGTAAGCAACATAGAATCGGTAAAGTTTTTTTCCGCTTTTTCAGATGTTATTGTGTTAGCAAGAGAACTTACATTAACACAAATTGAAAATATTACGAAAGAAATTCAGCGAAAAAAAATTATTGGAATTTCAGGTAAACCATTGCAAATAGAAATTTTTGTTCATGGAGCACTTTGCATGGCAATTTCGGGAAAATGTTATTTGAGTTTACATAGTAAAAATGCATCAGCCAATAGGGGTGCTTGTTTTCAAAATTGTAGAAGATCTTATACAGTAAAAGATACAGAAACAAATGAAGAATTATTGGTAGACAATGAATACATTATGTCTCCAAAAGATTTATGTACAATAAATGTGTTAGACCAAATTATAAACAGCGGAATAGATGTTTTAAAAATTGAAGGTAGAAGTAAAGGGCCAGAATATGTTTATACTGTTACCAAATATTATAAGGAAGCTATAAAATCAATAGAAGAAGGAACTTATACAAGAGATAAAGTGATAGCATGGGAAAATGAATTAAAGAAAGTGTATAACAGAGGTTTTTGGGAAGGATACTATTTGGGAAGAGATTTGGGAGAATGGACGAAAGAGCCAGGATCAATTGCAACTGAAAAGAAAATTTATTTAGGGGTAGCAAAAAAATATTATTCAAAGATAGCTGTAGCTGAGTTTTTAATTGAAGCAGGTTATATTAAAAAGGAAGATTCTATAATGATTACTAGCCCACAATTTGGATTTGAGCAAATTAATTTAAACAATTTTTTAGTGAACGGAGAAGCAAAAGAATTGGCAATAAAAGGTGATTTAATTACTTTTCCTTTTAAAAAAAAGGTATGCAATAAAACTAAATTGTATAAAATTGTATCTACCCTAAATGCCTAAAATTATACAATATAGAAATAAGTGTATAGGTTGTTGTATTTGTGTTGAAATGCAACCCAATTTTTGGCGAATGTCTAAGAAAGATGGCAAAGCAACACTACTTAGTGCCGAAGAAAAAAAAGGAAAATTCATTTTATCAATTCCTCAAAATAGTGTTGATAGAAGTATAGAAGTTGGCAATGCTTGCCCTGTTAAAATTATCAAAGTAAATAGCTGAAAGTTTGTTGCTTATAATTCAATAAGAAAAATACAGTTGCTTTGTAAAGCATTTGTTGTAAACACAAGTAAGTATTCTAAGTTGTTTCTTCAATTCCATTTCTTGTCCAAATAATTTTTTTTCCGAAACCTATATTTTTATCTGTCATCTTAATGCCATCAATACAAACTGTATATACGTCTCCTTTTATAGTAATTGCAATGGGATGTTTTTTATAATATTTTGTTGCAGCATCTTTAGGCATAGGATTTGCGTCATGTAATAATTTCCCTTGAAACTGTATTCCTTTTATAGATAGTTTGTTCAATTGATCAGGTAAAACAGTTCCACTAATCATTTTATTTTGTGTTAATAAAGTAACATGCTTTGCATCTTTCGAAGATTTGAAATAGAGTAAACCATCTTCGCTATTAAAAGCATAATAACAAGTAAAACAATATGGATTGCCATCCTCATCAATGCAGCAAATGGTTGCACAAGTTTGTTGTTGTAAAAAATGGGCAATATGTTCGTTCATATTTGTAAAATTATTTAGGCTTTATTTTTCTTTAATATTTTTCTCTTTAGTGCAGTAACATACTGTTCTTTCTCAATTTTAGAGATTGGTTTTACTTCAATTACTTGAGTCGATTTTCCAAGTTCGTCTAGTGCAACAAATGTGAAGTATGCTTCGCTGATTAAATACTTTTCGCCTTGCAAAACCATTCTTGCAAAAGATTGTACAAAAATTTCCATTGATGAATTGAATGCTCTTGTAATTTGAGCATGGATTGTAACAATATCTCCAATTTTTGTTGGTTTATTAAAATCAACTTTATCTATGGATGCTGTTACACAAATTTTCTCAGCATGTGTTTGGGCACAAACTGCAGCAGCTATATCCATCCATTCAACTAAACGTCCACCTTGCAATATGCCCATAGGATTGGTATCATTGGAGCAAACTACTTCTGTTTTAATGGTTTCTGATGCTGTTGGTGTTTTGTATTTAATTGAATTTTTCATGTTGTAGTAATACTTCTATTCAATCTATTTTTATGGATAATTTTAATTGCAAAGATAACAATAAAAGATATAGTTATCTTTTATTGTTCCCGAAAGTTCATTCTGAAATTATTTTATGCATATTTAGAAATAGGTAGGAGATAAGGCGAATAATTCAATACAATATTTAGTGAAAAGTATTTTTATTTTACAATATTAAATACACTTGTGGTTAACAAAAAAGCAATGAAACTATCGTCATTGCTTTTTCTGAAGTATTGATGAGTACTACTTTTGTAGTAAATCCATTTTCATATTTATTAAAAATGTACAACTTTAGTTTATCAACTTATTTTTTTAAAAACTACAAAATAAAAATTTATAAGAATAAGGATAAACCTATTTCAATCAATTTAACAACAAGCATCTGGATCGCAACCACAAGACTGAGGTTTTTCTGCATAAACTGTAATGCTAGATATTCCAGTATTGCCCAAGTTAAAACTCTCTAATTCTGATTCGTTTAAATAATTTTTCAATATATCATTGGGTATATTAATTGCCTTATCTTTTTGAATGGTAATATTTATAAAACCATTTGATTGAATCAACTCTAAATAAACTTCTTTTTGTATTGCACCCGCCACACAACCTGCATACATTTCTGCATCTTTACTTAATGCTTCGGGTAAATTGCCAACCAATACAACGTCTGAAATACTGAAATGGCCACCAGGTTTTAATACACGAAATATTTCCTTGAAAACGCCATTTTTATTGGGTACAAGATTTAGTACACAATTGCTAATAACCACATCTGCAATATTAGCAGTTACTGGAATATGCTCTATATCTCCTTCTCTAAACTCAACATTGGCAAAGCCTAATTTTTGTGCATTTTCTTTTGCTTTTTCAAGCATGGTTGGGGTAAAATCAATGCCAATTACACGTCCATCTTCACCAGTTTCATTTCTTGCAACAAAACAATCGTTGCCAGCTCCACTACCTAAATCAATTACTGTATTTCCTTTTTTTATTTTAGCAAACTGTGTTGGTAAACCACAGCCTAAGCCTAAGTCGGCATCAGAATTATAGCCTTCTAAATTTGTATAATCATCGCTCATAATATTGTAAACTTCTGTTGAGCAACCCCCTGCACCACAACAAGATGACTGATTAACTTCTTTATTTTGTAAGGCAATTTCACTGTACTTTTCTTGTACTATTTTTTTTAATTGATTTGAATTTTCCATGATGATTTTATTTTAGTTAACAACAATTATTTTTTTGTTCAATTTTAGTAGCAATATTTTCAAAGTAACTCCCAAGCTTGCTAATAGTTGCTTTGTTTATACAATAGCAAATGGAGTTTCCTTCAATACTACCTTGAATAATTCCAGCATTTTTTAGTTCTTTTAAATGCTGAGAAATGGTGGGTTGTGCAAGTGGCAATTCATTTACAATATCGCCACAAATACATTTGTTCACTTTTATAAGATATTCAATGATTGCAATTCTTGCAGGATGTGCCAATGCTTTGAATAGTATTGCAACAGTATTTTGTTTGTTGCTAAAGTGATCTGTTTTTGTTGCTCCCATTGCATTAATTGAATATTGCAATATTACGATAAATGTTTTTATTTTTCGATGCTTCTCCCAATATTTTTTTGCACATTTCAATAATGCCTTAATTTTTTTTTAATTGAAATAAGAGAAATTGTAAAATACAATTCGAATAAACTTTTACAAAAAGTTGTTGTTTTGATTGATGAACTTCTTTTTAAGTTGCTTGTCAATAAACCAAATAATTGTCCAATAAATTGGGAGTATAATTGGATACAATACAATTATTAAAACATAGTATCCATGAAAACGCCCTGCATCGCTTCCAATCAGATTATCAATAAAATTAAAACTCAACATAAAGCATAACAAGGTTAAGAATGGAACAAGAATACTTCCTAGTATTACAACAATTGAATATTTTTTAGTCAAGTTGTTTTTTCTATAAATTTTTGTAAATAAAAGGTGTACAATAAATAAAATTATACCTACAATTATAGCTATTCCACTTGGTTCAATTGAAAGAAATATAGCTGCAATTTTCTTTGGCTTTGGATGGTACGATATTTCAAGATATTCGGCTGGTAACTTATTAAATTTCCAAGTATTGCTCTGCTTAAATTCTTTTTCATTTGGTTGTCCAATGTTTGTAGATAATTGTTTAATAGTGCCTTCTTGTTCAATCGTAATATTTAAAGTTCCAAAAGATTTCCAAAATTTAGCCGGTGATAATGAATAGCGGAAAGTATATTTTTTAAGCCAATCAGAAGCGTCCGTCCAAGCTTCTGCAGTATATTCAACTCTTACTGTATGAACTCCTTTGTTTATAAAAGTTTCAAAATATTTTAGCTCGTTAATTTTATAAATATACCATGAATCTTTAATCCAATAAATTGAAGTACTGTCATTGTTGCTATTGTCTTTTTCGAAATTATTGTTAAATCCACTAAAAGGAGAGTTGTAAAAATTAATATATTGTTCTGGAATTGGTTTTATTGAAACAAGTTGATTGTCCATCCACACTGAAAAATTATCCTTATAATCTTTAGCATAAAATAGCAATGGAATCTGAGTTCCAATTATATTGCTATTGATGGTATACTCAACAATAAATTTAGCGGTGTTGAAATTTTTATCAATGCGAATTAAAATTTTTTCGGAAAGTATATGAATGTCTTTACTTGAATAAGCAGAACTTGTCATTGTTCCATCTTTTGTTGGCGAAGCCATGTTTGCAATACAAATTTTGTCTATTAGTAAAACGAGAATTAGAAGTTTAAATTTCAAGTTTATCTATTTTAATTTTTGGGTAGAATTGTATGAATACAATGTTGGCTATTTACTAATTCGAATTTAGTAAATACATGGCCTTTTCAATGTTAATTTTTTTATCCACTGAGAGGTCTATAAAATAGGTTGTTTGCCAAGCCTGTGTTTTAAGTGCTTGGTTGTTATTGGCTAATTCCCAAGTAGGATAAACTCTAGTTCCAAGTTTTCCTTTTTGAGTTTCACTCGATAAAATTTTGTGCTGAGATAAAACTGATTTTGGAAAAATGAATATTCCAAAATGATGGTTTCTTCGAGCAGAAATAATTGTGAAATCTATATTGTCTAAAATGTTGAAAGGCTCTATTATTCCTGCATTATTTCTTTTCCAAACTGTTACAAATAAGCCTGTTTTAGTAGGTGTAATTTTAGCAGTTCTAAATAAAATATTTTTTTGGTTGAGTTTAAATGTATGTGCAAAATATTCTTCACTTTCTAATTCAATATTTACTTCTGTAAGCTTAAAATTACAAAGCTTAAAAACTAAATTATTGATGAGTAATAATTCTGTGTATATATTTTTTAAAATCGACAAGTTGATGAGTGATGTTTAAATGAATTCAAAAATATACTTTTTTAAATTTCTCACATCAAGTCATACATTGAAATTTGCTTAGTTAAGTATAATTAATAAAGTTGCAATTGAAATAAATAACCATAATAAAACGGCTAACAACAAAGGCTCTGTTCCTACATTTTTTATTACATTTAATGAAAGACCAGCACCAATTAAAAATAAAGTAAGTGTTAATCCTGCTTTTGAAATGCTTACAATAAACGGACCTATGGGTTGCACAAATGAAACATAGGTAT
>JAGOUF010000086.1 GCA_018061385.1 Chitinophagaceae bacterium
ACAAAGCAGTAATCGTCCAGAGTATATAGATATTTATATAACTAATTTAAATAATTGTACACAAGCATATTATGAAATTGGTAACAAAAGAAAAGCGTTAGAATACCATAAAATCACATTAGCAAAAGCAAAAGAATTTCACATGCCCGATGAAGAAGCAAGGGCTTTGTACAATTTTGCAACTTATGAGTCTCACAACAATCCAGCACTTGCAATAGCGTACCTAAACGAAGCATTACAACTTCAACAAGTACATAATGGAAACCCAGAATTAACTGTTTCCATCTATTTGGAATTAAGTAAAGTATTAAAAGAAACTAAAAAATACGAAGACGCATTTGTAGCTTTTGAAAAATTTCACCATTTAAGTGATAGCTTCTTCAATATTAATAAATCAAGATCATTAGCCAGCATGTTTGCAGATCATGAATTAACAGAAGCAAAAAATCAAGTTGAAGAATTAGAGCTACTAAATGCCAAAACAACAGCTGAAAGAAATTTTGTAATTATTTTGGTTACTGCAATTTTAGTGATTGCAATTTTGGGAATTCGTTATTATAAAAAAATGGCCAACTTAAACAAACAGCTAACGGAAACAAATAAAGTAAAAGATCAATTATTTTCGATTATTGGACACGATTTAAAAGGTCCGGTAGGTAATATTTCTCAATCGCTTGAATTAATAGATAACCAAGAATTTTTAGAAACGGAAAAGAATTTTTTAATTACTGCAATTAAAAATGAAGCTCAAGTGACTTATGAAACATTGAATGATTTACTTACTTGGGGACAATCTCAATTAAATGGAATTCGTATTCAGCCTATTGATTTGAATGTTAAAGAAATTGTTACATCGGCAATTAGTTTACTAAAAAAACAAGCAGCTATTAAAGGTGTAAATATTATAGATTTTACTAGTGAAAATGAAATTATACATGCTGACAAAAACCATATTGAATTTGTTTTCAGAAACTTAATATCTAATGCTATTAAGTTTAATAGTTTTAATACCAATGTAGAAATTAGAAGTACTGAAAATGCAGGTACCATTCTTTTCTCAATTAAAGACCATGGCAAAGGCATTGGTAAAGAACAGCAAGAAAAATTTTTAACCTCCAAAATGGATGTGAATTATGGCACAAATGGAGAGAAAGGAACTGGCTTAGGTTTATTGCTTACCAAAGATTTTATTAAAGCCAATCAAGGTAAAATTTGGATTGAAAGTGAAGAAGGAAATGGTACTACTTTCTGCTTCTCCTTACCCAAATCAAAACAATTATCATAATTTTAATAAAAGTTCTTTTAATGTTTCAATTCCCAATGCTGCTGGCATTTCAATGGTTGTTAAATTTTCAAAGTTGCTAGTATGAGGAATCTTTTTATCTAAAATATATTTTAATGTATTGTGAGGAACACAATTCAACAATCCTGCTGCAGGATATACTTGTAATGAAGTTCCAACAACAACAAAAACATCAGCATTAGCAGCTATTTCAGCAGCAGCTTCAATCATGGGTACTGATTCTTCAAACCAAACAATATTGGGACGAAGTTGTCCACCATCTGGTGCAAGATCACCTACATGAATATCTCCCTGAGTGTAAAAAATTTCTTCGTCATTTTTTACACTTCGCATTTCAAAAATTTGACCATGTAAATGAATAACATTTGAGCTTCCTCCACGTTCGTGCAAATCATCAATGTTTTGAGTAATAATTGTTACATCAAAAAAGTTTTCTAGGTCAGCCAATCCAATATGTGCAGCATTGGGTTTTGCAGCTGCTACATCTTTTCTTCTCATATTATAAAAGTCTAAAACCAATTTTGGATTGGCCGCAAATCCTCTTGGCGTTGCAACTTCATTCACATTGTATCCTTCCCATAAACCATCACTATCTCTAAAAGTTTTCAATCCACTTTCTGCACTTATTCCTGCACCAGTTAGTACAACTAATTTTTGCTTTTTCATGCACTAAAATTAATCAGTATTTTTTATTTTGAGTACTTTCTTACTATTCCATTTCCTAAAAATAAAAATTACAAGAGCAATGAAAATTAATAATGGCCAAATACCAATTAAACCAATTATAAATGAAGCAATGCCGTTAGCTCCACCTAGAAAAGCTTCTTTTATTTTGCTAAAAAATCCTGGTTCTTCATCTGGCTTTTGTTGTGGATTTGTGTACTGAAAATATTTTAAATATATGGTGCTATATGCTGCTTGATAACTTAAATATTTAACTCGTCCACTTGCCGATTCAAGTTCTTCTGTAATAGTGTTAATTTCTGTTTGAACTTCTAAAATCTCTTTCATTGTTTTAGCTTGCTTCAATAGCATCAGGTATTGTTGCCTAACTTCTTTTTTTGCCTCCACTCTTCCTTTGTTGTCAAGCACTTCGGCTGTAACATCTTCAGAGTTAATTTTTCTTTCTATTACTTTAATTCCATCTCCACCAAGTGTGTTCATTAAATCTTCAAACTGCTCAACAGGCACTTTTATAGTAATGGTATTTTCTAATGAATAATTGTTTTGAGTTTGCTCTTCAGAAGCTACATAGGCTCCAAATTTTTTTACTGTTTGATGAATACTTTTATTAAAAGCATTATAATCTTTTAACTCAAGTGCAACCTGTGCAGTTTTAATAATTTTTTTATCCCAGTCAATGTTTTTTGGAGCTAATTTTTGAGTAGTATTTTTTTGTGGTTCCGGAGCTTCCGTGGAGTCTGTTGTATAAATATCATTTCTTTGTTCTTCGGTTTTAGAAACTCCTATATTTTCGGACTGATTTTTTTGAGTTTCATTTGAAACATTATCTTTTGATTTATTACAAGCAATAAAAGTTATAAGCAATAGCGTAGCCACTGCATAAAATTTTGCAGACTGCATATTAGTTGATTTATGATTTAGAAAAGGGTTTATAAAAAAGTATGGAATTTGTTGTTTTACTTTAGATGTAGTGTTGGCAGAATTCCATACTTAAACAATTACAAGAGAGAAAGTATATTATTTACGTTTTAAGATTAGTACTAAACTATCATCTGTAGTAAATTTTGCAATGCTATCTCTTGGAAAAGCAAGAGCAAAAGAACTGTAGCTTGAATCTTCTTGAATAAAAATTTGTTTACCTTGTACATAGTATCTTTTAGCAACTTTATTTACACTATCAAATTTACTGTAAGTACTATCTGCATTGAATTGTAGCATCGCAGAATCATTTTCTTTATTTAAAAATGAAGCTATAAAAAATGAGTATTTAGTACTATCCTTCCCTGACGCAAATGCACTATCAACTTTCCATTTACCTACAATTGTTGGTCTAATTATTTTGCTTTTTTTGCTGAACCAATCGCATGATACTAAAGTGATACTGAGTGCTGTAATTGTACATACAGCAAGAAATGTTTTTTTCATTTTGCAGAATTTAATTGTGATGAATTAAAATTTGCAGGCCTGCATTCATTGATACTTCTAACAAATGAAAAGTAACCGTAAGTAGTTTGTTAATGATTGTACAAAAAAATCTGTCAGCACTTTTTATTCAGTGTGACAGATTTTTTATTTAATTGAATTTTATGTTATGCTTTTGTTCCACTCATTTCCATAATAGTTTCCCATTCATGTTCCTTTACTGTTCCAACAGATAATCTTCCTAGGCGAACTAAATCCATATCGGCTAAGCTTTTATCAGCTTTTATTTGTGGCAATGTAACGGGCTTTTTCAGTTTTTTAAATGGTTTCAAATCTACAGCAACCCAAGCTTCTTCGGTAGTTGTTGGATCTTGGTAGGCTTCTTTAATTACTTTAGCAATTCCCACAATTTCTAACCCTTCGTTGCTATGATACCAAAATACTAAGTCGCCTTTTTTCATGGCTCTCAAATTGTTTCTTGCAGCATAATTTCTTACACCATCCCAAAAAGTTTGGCCATCTTTTTCAAATTGTTCCCAACTATATTTAAAGGGTTCTGATTTTACCAACCAATAATTCATACCCTTATCCACTAAAGGGGGAATAATTACTTTTGAATTGATTTTCGTATTTGCCATTTTGCAATAGATTTTTTTGTTCTCTCTACTAGCTAGGAGTTTTACCAACCACTTGCCAATACATCAGCAATATGAATAACTTTTAAATTTTTGTGTTGGTGTTGAATGCAACCATCAATGTGCATTAAACAACTCATATCTGTACTAATTAAAAATTCTGCTTCTGTAGCCATTGCATTGGTAATTTTTTGATCGGCCATTGCAATACTGATTGGTTCAAACTTTACAGCAAAAGTTCCGCCAAAACCACAACAGGTTTCATTATCGCCCATTTCAACCAATTCTAACCCTTTCACATTTTTAAGTAACTTTCTTGGTTCTTCTTTTAACCCACATTCTCTTAAAGCAGCACAGCTATCGTGATAGGTTGCTTTACCTTCAAAAGTTGCCCCTAAATTATCGACCTTTAGAACATTGATTAAGAAATCGGTAAGCTCAAATGTTCTTGCAGCCAACGCTTTTACTTCGGCATCGTTTACAGAATTTTCAAATAATTTTTGATAATAATTTTTTACAAAACCAACACAGCTAGCACTTGGTGCAATAATATAATCGGTACCAGCAAAATCTTTAAGAAACTTCTTACAAACATCTTTTGCTTCGCCCCAAAAACCTGCATTAAACGCTGGCTGTCCACAACAAGTTTGGTTGCTATTATAAGTTACCACACAACCTGCCTTTTCTAGAACTTTTACCATACTAAAAGCTACATTAGGATAAAGTTGATCAATAAAACAAGGTATAAATAATTGAACTCTCATGAACTTGATTAATGTTGTTTACTTCAACTTAACAAATTACTTTTTAAGTTGTTGATTTAACTGTATCATTTTTAACGCTGTAATTGCAGCTTCTTCTCCTTTATGGCCATGTATGCCCCCTATTCTTTCAATTGCTTGTGCTTGATTTAAAACGGTTAATACACCAAAAATAACTGGCACATCTAGCGATAAGTTTAGTTGCAAAACACTATCAGTTACTAGCTTGCACACATAATCAAAATGTGGAGTATCGCCTTGTATTACTGTGCCCAAAACAATGTATGCACTAGGTACAATACTTGAATAAGTATAATGCTGCTTTACAGCAAATGGTATTTCAACTGCACCTGGTACAGTAATGGTTTTGGTGGTAACATTTGCAGCTTTTAGCACTTTTTTTGCACCAGCTTCAAGCTTGTTTACAATTGTACTATTCCATTCTGTTTTTACTATAACTACAAAGGCATCCGTTTTTGTAGGGATGCCTTTGTGTAAAGTTGTATTTCCTTTTGTAGCCATAAAATTAATTTGTGCTAAATTCGTTTTTTTCTACACTTAATTTGTAGATGTATTTATCTACAGTAAATCCAATTGTTGTACTTGGATACTTTTGTTTGATATTTTTATAAATTTCTAAAGCTTCGCTGTTTTTGTTCATGGTTTCTAATAAACCTGCAGCAAAACTTAAATTTAATGCACTTGATTCTTCGTCTGATTCAAATGTATTGCCTGCTTTTTTGTAAAAACTTACAGCTTCATCTTTTTTGCCACTTTCGGCATAAGCATGTCCTAATGCAGCATAAGCTTGCATTTGAATTTGTTTTGCACCTGTACTAAAATCTTTTAAGTATTTGATTGCATTGTTAAAATCTTTCAATTTCAAATAGCTAATACCTGCATAATAATGAGCCAAGTTTGCCGATTTAGTTCCACCATAAGTTTTAATAACATACAATGCACCCTTTACACCTGTTGCATTATCGCCATTGATTACTAGGTTAGAAGAATCTTGATTGAAATACTCTTGTACTTTATACAATGCTTCAGCTGCTTTTTCTTCTTTAGGTGTTATGATATAAGTGTTGTTTGCATACCATCCTCCCACTACAACTATAATTGCTGCAATGACACCTAATATTACTTTTTGATATTTTTTCCAAAAGCCTTCTACTTGCAACAAGATATCTTTTTCTACTACGTGCTCACTCATTTTAAATTCTGTTTAAGGTTAAAACCAAGATATTTAAATTAATAATACTTGGTGGGTTATAAATATTTAATCAACAATAAAAGGATAATTTTCATCTACATATACATCTTTCAACAATTCACTATCATCTGGCAGTGGGCTTTCTTCTGCAAATTGCACACTTTCGTTTACAATTGCTTCAATTTTTGCATCTATTGCTGATAAATCTTCTTGTGTAGCAAAATCATTTTCTAAAATAATATTGGCAACACTTATAATTGGATCTTTTTCTTTGTATTCATCCACCTCATCTTTACTTCTGTATTTTTGAGGATCGCTGATTGAATGTCCTTTATAGCGATATGTTTTCATTTCAATTAATGTTGGTCCACCACCCTCTCTACCACGTTTTACAGCTCTTGTAACACTATCGTGTACAGCTTCAGGATCCATTCCATCAACCATATCAGCAGGCATTTCGTAAGCATCTGCTAATTTATAAATATCTACAACATTACTAGTACGTTCAACTGAAGTACCCATTGCATAGTTGTTATTTTCGCAAATAAAAATTACTGGCAACTTCCAAGTCATTGCCATATTAAAAGTTTCGTGCAACATACCTTGACGTGATGCACCATCCCCAAAAAAACACAACACAACATTGTCTGTTCCTCTGTATTTTTCAGCAAATGCTAAACCAGCTCCTGTACCAATTTGTGCACCAACAATTCCATGTCCACCAAAGAAAAAATTCTTCACATCAAAAAAGTGCATACTACCACCTTTTCCTTTTGCACAACCTGTTGCTTTACCATATAATTCAGCCATACAAGCATTTGCAGTAGTTCCTTTTGCTAATGCCCATCCATGATCTCTGTAGGCAGTAATAAATGGATCTTCATGTCTAGTTGCTGTCATGCAACCAGCTGCTATTGCTTCTTGACCAACATAAGCATGAAAAAATCCTCTGATTTTTCCAGCCATTTTATACATTTCTTCGGCCTTTAATTCAAATTGACGTATAAGTTGCATTAACTCATACCAATACATGTATGTTTCTTTGGAAAATTTAGTTGACACTGGCTCAAAATTTTGAGTGGCAAATATAGGGCTTAGGGTTTGAAAAACTTATTTGTGATGTTATTTTGTAAACTTTATGTTAGCAGAAATGGTAATAGTTTCTTTATAAATGAATATTTAAGTCTAAATTATCCAATTTAAAATTTTAATCAAACAATATTGCACATTTTATGTTTATATATGTGGAAATAAAACCAAAATCACAGCTAAAAATGTTTGGATGACTTAAAAGTTCAATTTTAAACTTTTTTAAAGCAAATTTCACCTAATTCTGTTTTTTATATATACTATTATTGCTCAATTTTGCGTTACTAACTATAGTTTAATCTAACCTAAAATACATCTTGAATGATATTAATCTTTCTGCTATAATAAACTTTAAATTAATCTTTCATCGATTTAAAGTTTATCAAAATCCATAAGTACCAAACACTCGTACATTATTTTATTTAGTTTATTCAACAACACCTATGAACATTAGAAAATTAATTTTTTCCACCTGTTGCCTTTTTTTTAGTTTATCTTCTTTTGCTCAAATACCTATAGCATATTATGATTTTGAAGATAATAGCAATAGAAACACAAGTGTAGAAACCTCTGTAGAAACAGCAATTTCTACAATTGGATCACCTACCATTACTATTAATACATTAACAAGTTCTCACAATACTGGGAATGGATTAAATTATGGTGGTAGTAATACTGGCTTTGCCTTAGGTTATTATGGTTTTTCTACAAGTGCTACATCGGCTGCAACGCTACCAAATATACAATTTGGTCCTTTTGATTGTACAGGACTTTCAACAATTTCATTAACTGCAGATTTTAAAGGAATTGGTGCTAAAATGCCCAATAATGTTAGAATTTATTGGAGTAATGATAAT
>JAGOUF010000087.1 GCA_018061385.1 Chitinophagaceae bacterium
TCTTGCTTAATATTTTCTATTAACAACAATTGCATTTGTTGTGCTGTAAAACCTGGTTGACTTAATCGTGGAATTAAGTTAGGCAAAGCCATTCTATCTGCCAATAAAATTAAACGTTCATACGCTTGTAATTTTAGTTGTTTAGAAGAAGGATCTTGAGTAGCACATTCAGTTGATGTTGCTCCTTTTTTCTTTTTTCTAAAAACAGGAATTATTGAAACAATTAAAAAGAGTACAATTGAAACAGCAAATACAATACTTGCGATAGTGATAGAATCCATGTAATAAATTTTTGCAAATATAGTTACCAAAAGGGTATGAGTATTTCCTGTTATCGAAAGGCTACAGTATGTGTTTAAAGAATGCTATCGTTATTTTTGCATAAATATTTTATTCATGGAATCTGTAGCAACTTTACCAGTTCAATTTACTCAAAATGCTATTATAGAAGTAAAACGATTAATGGCAGAAGAAGGGTTTGACACAAATACTAAATTACGTGTAGGTGTTAAAGGAGGAGGTTGTAGTGGCATGACTTATGTATTGGGCTTTGATGCTGTGGAAGCTGAAGATGAAGTATATGAAACCGCTGATTTTTCTTTTATCATGCATAAAAGCCATGGACTGTACTTATTTGGAATGGAAGTGGACTGGCAAGATGGGTTGAACAGTAGAGGCTTTACTTTTAGTAACCCGAATGCAAGTAAAACTTGTGGTTGTGGAACTTCATTTGCAGTATAAAGTATAAACACTTACACATACATCATCATTTTTTTGTTTATTTGTAGCCTAAATGGTACAAATGAAGTTTTTACGCAAAAATCTCGATTTCTTAAATCATCTCTGTTAATGTTGTATTGCCAGCTAACCAATTAGCTGGCTGTTTGTGATTCCTTTTATTTTATTTTTTCAATTTATTTATTATGTTAGTTAATACTGTATCTGAACGTACTGCACATTATTTGCAATTAGAAGAACAATATGGTGCACACAATTATCATCCAATTCCTGTTGTGTTAGAAAGAGGAGAAGGTGTTTTTTTATACGATGTTGATGGCAAAAGATATTTCGATTTTTTAAGTGGGTATTCTGCCGTTAATCAAGGTCATTGTCACCCATTTATTATCAGTGCATTAACAGAGCAAGCATCAAAACTCACTCTTACGTCAAGGGCATTTTATAACAATTGGTTGGGTGAATATGAAAAGTATATTACTCAATATTTTGGATACGATAAAGTATTGCCCATGAATACTGGTGTTGAAGCTGGTGAAACTGCCATTAAATTAGCAAGGCGTTGGGCGTATGATAAAAAAGGTGTGGAAGAAAATAAAGCCAAAATTATTTTTGCTGAAGGAAATTTTTGGGGAAGAACAATGGCTGCAATTTCATCATCTACCGATCCAAGTAGTTACAAAGGTTTTGGGCCATTTATGCCAGGTTTTGATTTGGTGCCTTATAACAATATTGAAGATTTGGAAAAAGCATTGCAAGATAAAAATGTTGCTGCTTTTATGGTTGAACCAATACAAGGTGAAGCAGGAGTTGTTTTACCAGATGAAGGTTATTTAACAGCAGTAACTAATTTATGCAAACAATACAATGTGTTGTTTATTGCCGATGAAATACAAACTGGTTTGGCAAGAACTGGAAAAATGTTGGCTTGTGATCATGAAAATGTACGACCAGATATTTTAATTTTAGGAAAAGCATTGAGTGGTGGAACTTTACCTGTAAGTGCAGTTTTATGCGATGATGAAATAATGTTAAACATACAACCTGGTGAACATGGTAGTACTTATGGAGGAAACCCATTGGCTTGTGCTGTTGCAATTGCAGCATTACAAGTATTAAAAGATGAAAACATGGCTGCCAATGCAGAAGCTATGGGCATTGTTTTACGAGAAGAATTGGCAAAATTAAACTCTCCATTTATTACAACAATTAGAGGGAAAGGGTTATTGAATGCTATTGTAATTAAACACGAAAATCCAGAAGCTTCTTGGGATTTTTGCTTGGCATTAAAAGAATTGGGCTTGTTGGCAAAACCAACTCATGGCGATAAGATTCGTTTTGCTCCACCTTTAACCATTACCAAACCACAAATATTAGAAGCTGTGGGTATTATAGGAGAAGCTTTAAAAACATTGGTATAAAAAGATAAGGGATAACGTAAATGTTATCCCTTATCTTTTTATGTTTAAACAACAAATATTTTGTTCTGTTTAGCTGTTTTTGAAGTTATTACTCAACCCTCAGTTTTATTGTTTCTGAATTGCTTAACCCAATTACTTTTACTAAATAAATACCTTTCAGTAAAGAGGTAATATTTATAAAAGTACTGTTTGAATTTAAAACACTGATGTTTTTTACAATTTTACCCGTAATATCCGTAATAATTACTTGCTTTATTTTTGGGTACAATATTGTAATATTTTCTTTTGCAGGATTTGGGTATAGTTTTAAGGTTTGGGGTTTATGGTTTAAAGTTATTTGCAGTGTTTTACTGTAAGTTATTTTGCCATCTTTATCTACTGCTTCAAGCCTATAAAACAAGGGTTCTTGTTTTTGGTTATTTGTTGGTTGGTGTGTGTATTGGTATTCATTAAAATTGCTGTTGTTTGCAATTACTTTACCAACTGTAGTAAACTCAATACCATTGCTACTTTGCTGAATATTAAAGTGTAACACATTGATTTCGTTGGCTGTTGAAAACCTCACCCCAACCCTCTCCAAAGGAGAGGGAGTAAGTGTAAACGTTACAAAGTTTAACGGTACAATTGTGTTTACAAACACATTTACTGTATCTCTACTATAAAAACCATTAACCGTTTGCTCTACAATGTAAAAAGTATTTGTTGTTGGCTTTACATATAAAAAAGGTTTGCCCGTAGCAATAATATTACCAGTACTATTTAACCAATTAATATTGCTAATGCCATTTATATAACTACCTACAAAAGCACTATCTCCTACATAAATGGAAGTGTCTCTACCTGCATCTGCATTTAATTGCATACTATCTAGTGGTATAAGCTTTACGTCATCTATATAGTACCCTGCTTTTCTGCTAGAACCCGGTAAACTGTGTATCTGTTCTATTTCTGTATGGTCATCGTCTTTAAAATTACCAATGGTAACAAAACTTTCTCCTCCTTGTGCAGTAAATACCCCACTAATTTTTACCCAATTCAGTGTATCTCTTATAACAGGGTTGCTGTAATTATATACTTGTGGGTTGGCAGGTATTAAACCAATACTCATTGGATAATCTACGCTATTTACTCGTACAGCAGTATCTGTTAACAACATTGCAATATTGTTAACAGCGTATCTTGAGTTATTACCAAGAGAGGCCCAAAATTCACCATAGTATTTTTTACCAAATAGAAGCGATGCTTTTAAAGGGACTTGCAAATACCCTCTTCCATTGAAAAAAAAAGATATATAAAAGTCTGTTGTGCTGTAACCTTGACCACTTTTTGGGTATTGGAAACCAACATTATTATTGGGAACTGAGTAACCAGGATCAGTGGAACAGGTATTTGCATTTAGATTTGTATTTGGTAAATCTTGAGCCAATTTCCAAGGGCTTGGCAATGGCCCCCCATTTGCAGTAGTCGGGCATACTAAACTATCTTCAAAACTATAGTTAGGTATAAGGTTGTATTGGCTTTTGGCTATTTGTGCATAGCACAAATAGCCAAGTAATAATGTAAAGTATTTCATAACCCCAAAATTTTATTGTTTAACAAATTTGGTGCTAGTAAATGTACCATTGTTGCTGTATGCCTTAACTATATACATACCACTACGCAAATTGGCAGTATTTAACGTAATTGTATTGCTTTTGCCAGTATTTTGCTGCAACAATACTTGTTTGCCATATACATCAAATACAAGTATTTGTTTTATATTTTCTCCTTTAATAGTTGTGGTACTAGTAGCAGGATTTGGATAAACTGTTAAGGTTTCGGTTTTGCTGTTTACAATATTGTTTATTTTCTTTTTGGCTGTTATAGCATCTTGCAACAAATTAATTTCGTTAATATCAATATCGCAAGTAGTGGTAAAATGGCGGTGGTTACCAGTAATGGTATTGTATAGGTTTTGTGCCCAAAAAACTACATTACCATCGGTTTGTGGGCATTGTTGTGCCAACCACTCAACATTGGTAAGGTTAATAGTTTTTCCCAAACCTCTTTGCAAAGTCCATGTAAAAAATTTAGCATAATTGGCATCTACTCTGTTGGTAGGTTGCCAGTTGCTTAATAATTGGGTTACTTGTGTGGTATCGTGTTTGCTTAATGCAGCAATAATAGTTTGCATGGTGCTAAAACTGTTTGTTTTAGCCATAAATTGTTGTAAAATATTACTGCTTGCCGCTAACCCATTTTTGCTACTTAATAACCTGTATAGTTGCCATTGTGCTACATACAAATGCAAAGCACTATCGGCATTGGCAATTGGTAGTTTCCCCAAAGCTATGTTTTCTAATTCTGCTAATTTAATACTACTCATGCTTTGTGCCATGGGCGTTAAATTTGCTCTTGCATTATTGGTACTTGCAGCAACTCTACTTAAAATAACACTGCAATTTACAGTGCTGGCATTGGTGGCGGCCTTTAAACTATTATTTGTGTACGAATATGCATTACCCAAAAAGAGATTATCACTATAATTTACAGGGTCAAGTACATTGCCAGTAGAACCTTGCTGTATATATAAAGGAGACGATGTTGCACTTGAATTAATGGTTAAGGCTTTTAGGCAGGGCAATAAAGGAAAGGTTGTGTTGTGAAAGAAGTCTTGTTCAAAAAAATTGTCCGATGCGTTGGTGACATTACCTTGCTGACCTATAATAGCACCGTTGTTTAAAGTATATCCGTTGCTGCCACCATTTACAAAATCGGGAGCCATTATGTTATTGTAAAAAAGAGAATTGGTATTTATTCCTGAGAATAAAAATTGAAATTTTGCAGTTACAATTGCTGAATTACAATTCACTTCATAAGATTGTCCATTATTTATTTCAATCAATCGTATATTACTTTGCCTTGATCTAAATTGAGGAAAACTATATCCCCCAAATACATAATTTGCATAAACAATGTTGCCTAAATTATTTTGAGGAATATTCCCCTCTAATAAAATGCCGTGAGCATCGTTATAGCCAATAATGGTATTAGAGTTAACAGCAATAGAATTACGGGTTAACAACAAATCTTTACCCTCCCATCCACTTGCTTGAATAGCAAATCTTGCATCTTTAATTTGGTTATCAAAACAACGAAGTTCTGGCATTGGGTTAGATGGAGTATTGGTAGGTACTACTACTTGTAAGTGAATACCTTCCTCGGTATAATAGCCTGCTAAAATATCGCTTGCAGTACCAGTTGTTCTATACAAAGCAATCCAGTTATTGTTTACCTTAATATCGTTTGCTAAATATACTGAACTCGATGAGTTTCCGGTATTGTAATACCAAGGTAAATCGTCGTATATTAAGTTGATGGCATAGCCAATATTTACAGCTTCATTTCGATTAATATAAATGGTGTTATTGTATAATTGGTCGTACCCAAAATGGCTTGTTCTAACTTTTATACCTTCTTTGCCATGTTTAGAATTGACTAAAGATTGTGTTTTACTGCTTCTTATATCGTTATCTTCTATAAAAATCTGTGTGTAAAATTGAGATTCAATTGCTAAATCGCAATCAAAAAAGGCGTTACGCTGAGAGCCATCGGGTAAACTTGTTGTTAAATAATTATTGGTTTCGTTGATGTGGTAAACATAAACTCCTACAGTGGTATTTTTATTTGCATCAGGTGTAATTTGGAAAGTACAGTTTTCAATTTTTAAATCAGTAGTGGTCATTTTAATTCCATAATCTTGGTTATCGAAAATAGTAGTAATATTATTTGTTGTTCCATTATAACCTAAGCCAATATGATATGAACCATTAAAATGGGTAAGGCTTTCTGCATAAATGCCAATTTCCGATTTTTTATCCGTTGAATTGTAAGGGGCTTTTAAATAAGCACTGCCAGCAGTTGGCGAATATAAAGCATCTTCAATGTAAGGTGAACTATTCGTTATTGGTGTATTTGGGATTGTAGTGCTACTTGAAAGTGTGGTATGTTTAAAAGTATCGAATGCATCCCAAGTAGTATTTCCAATTGTAAAAGGATAATTACGACAAGTAAAAATAGTATTGTAAATTTTTATTGGGTAAGGTTGTTGAGCATACGATAATGAGTATAAAGCGTTGGTAAACTTACTTCTCCCAAAATCTATACTTATTCTGTTTCTATTAAAAATGGTATTGGTAATAAAAAGGGCGTCAATGTTTTGTTCCAAAGCCCAGTTGAAATCATAATATCCTGTATAGCTTTCATCTGTTTCATCTAAAAACTTAATTGCAATATCTGCATCTTCAATTAAGGTATTGTCGTTTACAGAACCTCCATAGCAATTAATAAAAGATTCATTCTCTAGAGCAATTCCTTTCCACATTGCATCGCAACTATATAAATGTACACCTTCTAATGTTAAGGATGCACCAGTTTTTATGGTAATTTTTACATTATCTGCTATAATTATTTCAGCATCTGAAATAACAATATTACTAGAAATATAAACATCGTTATCTATATAATAATTACCAGCACTTAAAGAACTACTTAAATCGGTTTGTGTGTGGTTGGTTATGCAGCTTGGTTGAGCTAAAACACTACTTGAGATTGTTGTTAATAACACTGCCATAAAAAAAATTATCTTGTGCAGTTGGTTGTTGGTTGTTGGTTGTTGGTTGTTGGTTGGTGGTTGGTGGTTGGTGGTTGGTGGTTGGTGGTTGGTGGTTTCATGATTTCTTTTTAGCAATTTAAGTGATTGTTTTTACATGCAAAAATAATTTTATGTGAAGTGTAGGGTTTTATTTTTTTATAATATTAAAATATCCCTTTCTTTTTCTTAATAACTTTCATTTTCACTAGGAAAATCTTTCGATTTTACATCTTCAATATATTGTTGTACAGCTTTTGTAGCTATCTCATTGATGTTTGCATATTTGCGTAAAAAACGTGGGCTAAATTCTGTATTAATTCCCAACATATCGTGCATTACCAATACTTGTCCATCGCAATAATTACCAGCACCAATACCAATAGTTGGAATATGTACACTCTCACTTACTTCTTTAGCCAACGCAGCAGGAATTTTTTCTAACACAACTGCAAAGCAGCCAGCTTCTTGTAAAGTTTGAATATCTATTTTTAACTTTTCTGCTTCTTCATGCTCTTTTGCACGAACAGTATATGTACCAAATTTATAAATGCTTTGAGGCGTTAAACCCAAATGCCCCATTACTGGAATACCAGCACTTACAATTTTTTTAATACTTTCTACAATTTCTGCTCCACCTTCTAATTTTAAAGCATGAGCCCCACTTTCTTTCATAATTCTAATAGCAGATGCTAGAGCTACATCGCTATTGCTTTGATAAGAACCAAAAGGCATATCAACTACTACCAAACTTCTTTTAACACCACGTATTACACTTTGTGCATGATAAATCATTTGTTCTAATGTAATGGGCAAAGTAGTTTCGTGACCAGCCATTACATTGCTTGCACTGTCGCCTACCAAAATAACATCTACACCTGCAGTGTCAACAATTTTTGCAAAAGAAAAATCATAAGCGGTTAACATGGAAATTTTTTCTCCATGTGCTTTCATTTTTTGTAATGTATTGGTTGTAATTCTTTTTATTTCTGATTGAGTAGACATTTGAATAGTTTTAAAAGTGAACTGAATATGGCTCTGCGTTAGAATAAAACATATTCAAATGATGTATGCAAAATAAAGGTTTTACAGAAATTATACCCTATTTTTTACTTCGTAATATAAATTTTGTATTAAGCCATCTGCAAGACCAATTTTAGGAACATG
>JAGOUF010000088.1 GCA_018061385.1 Chitinophagaceae bacterium
ATGATTAATTATTGATTTTTTTACTTATCTCTCACAGATAAAAAGAATACATTAACAACTTATCTATTATTAATTATTGATAATTCTAACGATTGATTCTTTATCTTTTAAAAAAGCAACATTAAAATTAACTAGTATACCAATTTCTACACTACTTAATTTTAAGTAAGTTAGTAATTGTTTTTTGTGAACATCTTCTAAAACTTTTACAGATTTAATTTCTATATAACTTTATTTTCTACAAGAATGTCAATTCTAAAACCTAGTTCTAATGCATTTCCTTTATAGTTTACAGGTAAAGCAACTTGATTGCTTACGTGTAAACCAACAAGTTTCAGCTCTTGCTTGCATCAAAGCAGCTTCATAAACACTTTCTAAAAGTCCTGGTCCTAAATGATTATACACTTCAAAAATTGCTCCTCGAACTTGATAAGTTATTTCATTCAATTCCATAAAATAATTTCTGTGTTATCAGATTTATCTGTGAGAAGCAAAACAAAGCTAAAGAAAAATTAGTTAGCTATGCAACTAATTTTAAAATTCATAAAAAAACCACCATTGCAGGTGGTTTTAACAATATTAGGTGCTTACTTAACTCACAGAACTTCCAGCTTCGATTTTATTGTCTGGATTTACAAAATATAATTTTCCAGCTTTATCTTCAGCCATTAAAATCATTCCATTGCTTTCAATTCCTCTCATTTTTCTTGGAGCCAAATTACATACAACAGTAACTTGTTTGCCAACTATATCTTCTGGTTTAAAATGCATGGCAATACCAGAAACAATGGTTCGTGTTTCGAAACCTAGATCAACTTCTAACTTTAGTAATTTATCGGCTTTTTCAACTTTTTCTGCAGTAAGAATTGTTCCAATTCGTAAATCTATTTTAGCAAAATCATCAAATACGATTTCAGATTTCAAGTTATTAGTTACCAATTCCTCACTTGTATGTGTTTCTTCCATTTTTGTTGCTTCTTTTGACTTTTGACTTTTAACTTTTAATTTTTCAATTTGTATTTCAATTTCTTCGTTCTCAATTTTTCTAAACAATAGCTGAGGTTCACGCAAACTATAACCAACTCTTAGAAGGGTTACTTTTCCAGCATTTTCCCACTCTAGCATTTTGTTTACCACCTTCATCATATAACACATTTTCTTTGCAGTAAATGGCAAAAACGGATTGATTAACACTGCTAAATTTGCAGTTAACTGTAAACAAAGGTGTAAACAATTATCAATCAATTTTTGGTTTTCGGGATTTTCAGTTAAAGATTTTACTACAATCCAAGGTTCTTTTTTCTGCATGTATTGATTGCCCTTTCTAGCCAAATCCATTACTTCAAATTGTGCTTCTCTAAACTTGTAAAGTTCTAATAAATTCTCCACTTTAGTTTTTGCCGCAGCTATATCAGTAATTAACTGTTTATCTATATCGTCGATTAATTCATTGTGAAAATTTGGCACTTTCCCTTTACACAGTTTGTGCATCAATACAAAAGTTCTGTTCACATAATTTCCTAAAATGCTACCTAACTCACTATTGTTGGCATCTTGAAATCCTTTCCAAGTAAACTCACTGTCTTTTGTTTCTGGTGCAATAGCAGTTAAATAATAACGCAAACTATCAGCCATTTGGCTTCCTCCATTTTCAGGTTTTATCCAATCGTTAATATAATCATCCATTTCAATACTCCATCCACGGCTCGTACTCATTTTATCGCCTTCCAAATTCATGAACTCATTGCTAGGAACATTATCGGGCAAAATATTTCCATGCAACTTCAACATTATTGGAAAAATCAAAGCATGAAAAACAATATTGTCCTTACCAATAAAATGTACCAATTGGGTGTCTTTATCGTACCAATACGGCTTCCAGTCTTTTCCGTTGTCTAAAGCCCATTGTTTGGTAGCACTGATGTAACCAATAGGTGCATCGAACCAAACGTAGAGAACTTTTCCAGCCTCCCTGCCCTCCAAAGGAACTTTAATGCCCCAATCCAAATCTCTGGTTACAGCTCGGGGTTGCAAACCGCCGTCAACCCAACTTTTAATTTGACCAACAACGTTAGCACGCCAATCATCTTTGTGTTCTTTCAATACCCATTCTCTTAAAAAATCTTCATGCTTATTCAATGGCAAATACCAATGTTTGGTTGATTTTTTAATTGGGGCATTTCCACTTAAAGTAGAAACTGGATTGATTAATTCTTCAGGACTTAAACTTTTGCCACATCTCTCACACTGATCGCCAAAAGCATTTTCATAACCACAGTTTGGGCAAGTGCCTTTTATAAAACGGTCAGCCAAAAAAGTATTGGTAGCTTCATCAAAATATTGTTCACTTTCTTTAATTTCTAAATCGCCATTGTTGTTTAGTACAGTAAAAAATTCTTGTGCAGTTTCATGATGTAATGGAGAAGATGTTCTATGATAAATATCAAACTCAATTCCTAAATCTTTAAAATTTTGTTCAATAATGGGATGATATTTATCAATAATGGCTTGTGCTGTTGTTCCCTCTTTCATTGCTTGAATGGGAATGGCTGTTCCATGTTCATCACTTCCACAAACAAAAACAACATCTCGTTTTTGAGCCCTTAAATATCTTGCATAAATATCTGCAGGAATATACGCCCCAGCCAAATGTCCAATATGTTTCAAACCATTGGCATAAGGCAATGCACTTGTAATTAAATATCTTTTTGGATTGTTCATTTTTGTACTAAACTTTTTGTTCTTTATTCACCTTCAGTTGCGTCGCACTCTTGTACTAAATAACATTTTGGAGCTTAGCGAAGGGCTGCAAAAATAAGCAAACAAATTGTAACCCTATAGATAGATATATTGTTTGCTAGGCTTATAAATACCCATTTATGGGTACTGTAAATTGAAAAAAAATAAATATTTTCGAATATCCCAAATTATGAATAGAAAACACTTTCTGAATACCATTCTACCTGCTACATTAGCAACCACTTTATTTAAAAAAGTGAATGCTAGTAATTGGAAAAACATTCAACCAACTATAGAACCTGCTTACTTAAACCCAGGAGATACAATTGGTATTACCTGCCCTGCAAGCCCAACAGAATACAACAAATTAATTGGTATTAAAGCGTTAAAAAAATGGGATTTAAATGTACAAATTGGCAAAACCGTAGGTAAACATTGGCAACGTTTTGCAGGAACAGACAATGAAAGAGCAGCCGATTTACAAGCCATGTTAGACGACGACAATATTAAGGCTATTGTTTTTGCAAAAGGTGGTTATGGAAGTATGCGAATGATTGATAAAATTGTATGGGATAATTTTATTCAAAAACCAAAATGGCTCATAGGTTTTAGCGATGTAACAACCATACATTTACATGTACATGCCAACTTTGAAATTCCTACAATTCATGGTGATATGGTTACTGGATTTACTGACAATCCAAAAGATATTTCGGCAAATACACTACACGATATTTTATTTGGCAATCGTGTAGAATATAGTGTGAATGGACATTACATGAACAGAGAAGGTTATGCAACAGGGAAATTAGTTGGTGGAAACTTAAGTTTATTACAAGCATGTACAGGCAGCAAAAGTGAAATAAATACAGATGGTAAAATATTGTTTATTGAAGATGTAAGTGAATATAAATATACAATAGATAGAATGTTGATGACACTTAAAAGAAGTGGCAAATTAGCCAATCTTGCAGGACTAGTTGTTGGGCAATTTACTGCTACTAAAAAAAATGAAGAAGAGCCTTTTCCGGCAAGTATTGAAGAAATTATCATGGATAAAGTGAATGAATATAATTATCCCGTTTGTTTCAACTTTCCATCGGGTCATGTACCATATAATTATGCTTTAAAAATGGGCGTTGCTTACGATTTAAATGTGAGTACAAAAAATGTGACACTATTTGAAAAATTTCAAGCAAATGCTCCAACACCCAATGCCCCTTCCATCATGATGCAAGATACCATTCCAAAAATTTTAGAAAATAAAGCTCCTTAAAAAACACATTATTGGTTAATATTGTTGCATGATTACAATTCCTCCATATTTAAAAAAAGGTGACACAATTGGTATTGTTTGCCCTAGTGGATTTATGCCTAGCGAAAACGCTGAAACCTGCTTACAAACATTACAAAATTGGGGTTATAAAGTAAAAATTGGTAGTACATTGGGTAATCAATTTAACTATTTCAGTGGTACTGATAAGCAACGCATTCAAGATTTGCAAAACATGTTAAACGATAGTAGCATTAAAGCTATATTGTGTGCAAGAGGTGGTTATGGCTTAAGCAGAATGATTGATGCAATTGACTTTCAAAAATTCAAAAAACATCCAAAATGGATTATTGGCTTTAGCGATATTACCGTATTGCATGCTCACATTTATCAGCATTTTCAAATTGCAACTTTACATGCACCAATGGCTGCTGCATTTAATGGAGAAGGTTATAAAAACGAATACATTGCATCGCTCAAAAATGCAATCAGTGGTATAGATGCCAATTATACATGTGCCACACATCCATTCAATAAAAGTGGTACTGCAGAAGGCGATTTAATTGGAGGCAATTTAGCCATGGTTGCTCATTTAGTTGGCTCTCATTCTAGCTATAAAACCAGACATAAAATATTATTTTTAGAAGATGTTGGCGAATATTTATACAATATTGATAGAATGATGATTCAACTAAAAAGGGCCGAGCTTTTTAAACACCTAAAAGGCTTAATTATTGGCGGTTTTAGCGATTTAAAAGATACCGCAACGCCTTTTGGAATGGATGTTCAAAGCATCATTCACTCACATATAAAAGATTTAAAAATCCCTATTTGTTTCAACTTTCCTGTAAGCCACGAAACAGAAAATGTGGCTTTAAAAGTGGGTGTAAAACATGAACTAAAAGTAGGAAAAGAAGGAGTAAGTTTGAAGGAAGTGTTTTAACACAATTGCCAAACGCTACTACTAGTAAATATTCAACACATTGATCTAAAAACCTACAATTATTCCTGAATGGTATTTTACCTTTTCTTTGCTGTATGAAATTGTTTTTTATACGCTATACCAAACTATTGTTTATATGGCTTCAGTTGCACAGAATTTTTGGTTGGCTAAGTAGCTTTTTTGCCAACATGTACTACTTAACCAAGTTTTCGCAATGGGCATACCAAAACAAAAAAGTTGCATACAACGATTTTCCCAGTAAATGGGATTATTTTAAACGCAACAACATGTACAAATGGGTAATTGAAACCGAAGAGTTAACCAAACCGATTAATTACATTGAGTTTGGTGTTGCTGCAGGCCATAGTTTTAAATGGTGGTTAGAGCAAAATAAAAATGCACAAAGCGAATTTTATGGTTTTGACACTTTTGATGGTTTGCCAGAAGATTGGGGTCCATTTAAAAAAGGTTCATTTAGCAATGCCAACGAATTGCCGATTATTAATGACGATAGAGGAAAATTTTACAAAGGATTATTTCAACAAACAGTTCCAGGTTTTGTAAAAGAATTGAACAATAGTAAACGAAATGTTTTA
This sequence comes from Chitinophagaceae bacterium, assembly GCA_018061385.1. GTDB lineage: Bacteria > Bacteroidota > Bacteroidia > Chitinophagales > Chitinophagaceae > UBA1930. The sequence goes on from JAGOUF010000088.1 coordinate 5,552, forward strand.
ATGATGGATGCAGATTTGTACAGTGCCACATTATATGCACTTACCTCTTTAGCTCCATATTTAAAACCAGGAGATATTATTTTCTTTGATGAGTTTGTTGTACCTACACATGAGTTTAAAGCATTTTTAGATTTTACACAATCGTATTATATTAAACTAGAACTAATTGCAGCTGCCAACAACTATTATTTTACTGCATTTAAAGTTGTTGAATAAATTTTACCTTAGTGCATATTTCAGCAATAACATTAAAAAAAATACCATGAAAAAAATATGGTTTACTCTGTTACTCTTCTTTTGTTTACAAGTAGATGCACAAGTAATTAACGATAGAAACTTAAGCCAAAATGCCAATGGCAACTCAAGTAGCAATCGTTTTAGAAACAATCAAAATACGGATGAAACAAAGAAAAAATTATACAATTACGATTTTGTGGAACGCAAACCGGTTTTTCCGTATGGTGGCGATACCTTGAGAAATATTTATTTATCCAACTTTTTAGGGTTCGATTCTTTAGCAACCAAAGCAATTGATAAAGCCGATACAGGTAAATACATTCGTGTACATTTTGAATATATTTTAGATGAGTATGGAATAGCTTACGAACCAAAATTTTTATACATAGGAAGCACTCGTTATGCCAGTGGTAGTGGTGATAAAAAATTAAAATATTTTGATGAGAACAAAGCATATTTTCAAGATGCAGTTACAAAAATGATTCACAAATTACCTACTTGGAAACCAGCACTACAAAATGGACAAAGAGTACATTGTATTGTGAAAGATTATTTTCAGTTTTGGTTAGGCATGGGGCCAGAACCTTTGTAATAAATTACTTAAACAAGCACATGAGAGTAACTGGATTTTCGTTTATAAAAAATGCTGTACAATTTGATTTTCCAATAAAGGAAGCCATACTTTCTATTTTACCATTGTGCGATGAAGTGATTGTTGCAGTTGGAGATTGTACTGACGGAACTCGAGAATTGGTACAAGCCATTCATCCAACAAAAATAAAAATTATAGATACTGTTTGGAATACAGCTTTAAACAGAGATGGAATTGTTTTAGCCGATGAAACCAATAAAGCCCTACAAGCTGCTTTTGCAACCAATAGCCATTGGTTAATATACATACAAGGCGATGAAGTGTTGCATGAAGATGGTTTTGCAGCTATTACACAAGCCATGGAAAAACATAAAGACGATAAAAAAGTAGATGGCTTATTACTAAACTATAGGCATTTTTATGGCAGTTACGATTATATAGCAACTTCGTCTCATTGGTATAAAAATGAAATAAGAATTATAAAAAATAACGTCAATATTTATAGTTATAAAGATGCACAAGGTTTTAGAAAAGGAGATAACGAAAAATTGAATGTAAAACCTGTAGATGCTTTTGTACACCATTATGGTTGGGTAAAAAAACCTAAAACTATGATGAATAAAAGAAAAGAAGGCGTAAAATTTTGGGAAGGTGAAAAGTATACTGAAGAGTATGATAAAACAGATTTAGGCGATTACGATTTTTCTCAAATAGACTCTTTAGAACTCTATAAAAAACCACATCCACAAGTAATGCAACAACGCATTATAAATGTTAATTGGAAATTTAATTACGATGTAAGTTTTAATAAAAAAACTTTAAAAGACCAGCTTAAAAATTTATTGTTTAAGTTAACTGGCAAAAGGCTTTTTGAATATCAGAATTATAAAATTATTTAATTCAATTGTATATGGCAGCTTGTATAATTTGTAACAACGAAAACGATAATACTACACATGCAATAAAAGAATTGCAATTGGGATTAAATGAACCTTTTAATTATCAGTTATGTAACCAATGTGGCACTATGCAACTATTGGATGTTCCAGAAAACTTGGGCAAATATTACCCAAATGAAGATTACTACTCCTTTAATTTAAAACTTCAGATAAAAGAAAAGCCAGATACTTTACGAAAAATAAAAACCGATTATTTACTGTTTGGCAAACAGCCCATTTTAGGAGCATTGCTTAGCATTGGCTATAAAATGAATGAGTTATACGATTGGGTAAAATTTACTAAAGCAAAATACAACGATTCAATTTTAGATGTTGGTACGGGCAATGGAAGTTTATTGGCAAAATTGTTCAATATTGGTTACACCAATTTAACAGGAATAGATCCTTTTATAAATGAAAGTAAAGATTACGGAAGTATAAAAATTTTAAAGAAAGATTTGTATGATGTAAAGGAACAATACGATGTGGTAATGTTACACCATTCATTAGAACATATGTTTGAACCTTTGAAGGCTTTGCAACAAGTATTCAATATTACAAAACCTGGTGGTAGAGTGTTGGTTCGTGTACCAATTATGGGCAATTATGGTTGGCAAACC
>JAGOUF010000089.1 GCA_018061385.1 Chitinophagaceae bacterium
CTATTGGGGTTTAACAAACATGCAGTTGACGTAAGTAAAGTACCAGCTCCATTAAATTCAACTGAACCGCCTTCCATTATAATACCAGGATTGAATACTGGAATATTATAATGTTTACCTATTAAAGTTGGAATAACATCATCTAAATCAAATGGAGGATATTTACCACCCCAAGCATTATAACCCCAATCTACAATGGCTTTTTTGGGTTCTGTTTTATGTAATAAAAATGCAGGGCCATGATCTCTACACCAAGCATCATTGGTTGGATGAATAAAGAATTCTATTTTGGTTAAATCAACATTGGCTTTTTGTAAATGACCATTAGCAAAGACTTTCATTGCTTCGCTATTTACATTAATACATACACGTTCACTTAAAGCTAGATACTTTACAAACTCACTGTAATACGGATAAATTGTATCAATTTTTTCTGGCCATGATGCTTCTTTATGAGGCCAGCTAAGCCAAGTTGCATCATGTTTTGCAAATTCTGCAGGAAAGTAATAGCCGAGATTTTTGGGCGTTTGCATTTATAATTTCTTTTTAAGTTCTTTTTCTAATTGTTTAATCGTAGGTAATTGCGATTGTATATTTTTAGGTAGTGTACTTTGCACTCTATACTCAGATACACCTAATGGTGCTTTTACATTTTTTAGTGCATATTCAACCACTACTTTATTTGGTGTTTTACACAGTAATAAACCTATTGTTGGATTATCGGTTGTTTGCTTTATATCTGCATCTACTGCATTCAAATAAAAGTTAAGCTTGCCTATAAACTCTGGTTTAAAATCTTCTACTTTTAATTCTACCACTACATAGCAGTGCAATCTGGTATGATAAAATAACAAATCAATATAAAAAGCATCTCCATTAACTTGTATGGGAAATTGCTTGCCCATGTATGCAAAGCCTTGTCCAAGCTCTAATAAAAAAATTTTTATGTGATTGATTAAGTTGCTTTCCAGTTCTCTTTCTGTTATATCTAAAGTCATTCCCAATAACTCAAAGTTGTACGGGTTTTTAAATGTTTCTTTGGCTAAATCTGATTGTAATTTGGGTAATGTAAGTTCAAAATTATTGATAGATTTTCCTTGTCGTTTATACAGTTTACTACTTATTTGTGCAACCAACACACTACGGCTCCAATTATTTTTAACGGTTTCAGTAATATAAAAAAGAGCTTCCTCGATTGTTTTTACTTTAGAGACAATTTCTCTATGATGACCCCAAGGAATTTGTCCCACAAGCTGTGGGATTTTTTCATTTTGTAAGGCTTTTTCGGGTAATTGTCCCACAGCTTGTGGGACAATTATATCTTTACTGGGCTTGCGTTTGATAGAAGTGGTAATATTTTTTTGAGCTGTATTGCTTGTATAAAACAAGTACCATTTTTTGATGTAAAAAAGATTGGTTCTTGAAAAACCTTTTATTTCAGGAAAAGCTTTTAATAAATCAATAGAAAGTTGATTTATTAATCCATCGCCCCAATTGCTATTGACTTCTTTTTCACATATTTCTTTGCCTAGTAACCAATATAAAGACAATAGCTCTTTGTTTACAACAATCGATGCTTTTAACTGAGCTTGTTGTATTTGCTGCTTTATTTCACCTAGCCAAGATTTATATGTTCTATTTTTTTGAAGAGTTGTGGGCATTGTTTATGCAGTTTAATCCTCATCAATAAATCGTTTCGTAATTGGCTGATAACTATCAATTCTTCTATCTCTTAAAAATGGCCAATGGGTTCTATATTGATCTGTTTTTTGTGTATCAATTTCTACAACTGTTGTTTCTTCATTATCGTGAGATGCCTTGTACAACAAGCTTCCAAAAGGATTTGCTACAAAACTTCCACCCCAAAATTTCATTGCACCATCTTGCTCTAAACCAACTCTATTTACACTTACTACATGCACACCATTAGCAATTGCATGGCTACGTTGCATGGTTTGCCAAGCATTGTATTGCTCGGTATTGGTTGCTTCATCTTGATTGGCTGCCCAACCAATTGCTGTTGGATAAAACAATATCTCAGCACCCATTAAAGCAGTAATTCTACTTGCTTCAGGATACCATTGATCCCAACAAATTAATACTCCAATAGTAGCAAATTTTGTTTTAAAAACTTTATAACCTAAATCGCCGGGTGTAAAATAAAATTTCTCGTAATATGCAGGATCGTCGGGAATGTGCATTTTTCGGTATTTGCCCAAATAAGTTCCATCGGCATCTATAACAGCTGTTGTATTGTGGTATAAACCTTGTGTTCTTTTCTCAAATAAACTTGCAATAATTACCACACCCAATTCTTTGGCAACAGCACTTAAAGCATTGGTACTATCTCCAGGAATACTTTCTGCTAGTTTAAAATTTTCATACTCTTCTACATCACAGAAATATAAAGATGTAAACAATTCTTGTAAACAAACAATTTTTGCTCCTTTAGCAGCAGCCTCTTTTGTTTTCTCAACAGCTTTTTGCAAGTTGGCTTCTTTACTGCCACTGCATGTCATTTGTACTAACCCTATTTGTACTTTGTTCATAGTAAAAAATTGAAGTGCAAAAGTAAGTACCCTGCCTGATTAATTAGTTAAGATGAAGAAAGCTTTTTAAAGGATGAATGGCAATATATTATTATCAAAATTGCAGCAGTAACTTAGCTTTTCTGCTCATACAACAAATTGCCTAAATGAAAAAAAGTTTACTGCTGGTGCTGTTAACCTTAATTGCACATTCAACTTTTTCACAAAAACTACCGTGTAGTAACCCAGCTTACAGACAATTTGATTTCTGGATTGGCGACTGGGATGCTTTTGGAATAAATGGTACAAAAGCAGGCAATAGTAAAATAAGTTTAATTTTAGATAGCTGTATTGTTTTAGAAGAATGGGTAAGTGCCACTACAAACAACAATTTTAGATACAGTGGAAAAAGCTATAATACTTACAATAATAGTTTAAAACAATGGCAACAAACCTGGGTAGACAATATAGGAAACACCACTTTTTTTACTAAAGGAATTTACAGCAACAATAGCATTTTATATTTAACTGAGCCTTTTGAATTTATTAAAGATTCTATGGCTATTAGAAAACTTAGCTTCTTTAATATTAATGCAAACACTGTTAGGCAACTGGGAGAAATAAGCAAAGACAATGGCAGAACTTGGGTAACAGAATATGATTTAGAGTATAGACGCAAGCAAGAGAACCCTGAAGCAACAATTACATTACTTTTTAACAACATGACAAAAGCATATAACACTGGAAAGTTTGAAGAAGTTGCTAACTACTATACAATCACTGGAAAAGTAGTTGGCAATAATGTTGAAATAAGTGGTAAAAACAATTTAATAACTTATTGGAAAAGCTTTTCAAATTTAGGTGGTTCGTGGCAATTGATTGCAGATAAGGTAGAAAAAATTGGAGAACAATTTTGGGTTAAAGGCAAGTCTATTATTACAGATAAAAACAAAAAGAAACACCAAGTTAGCTTTACCTTAATTTTAGTAAAAGAAAATGAAAATGTGAAAATAGTTCAAGATACTTACTGGTAAGTTTTTCTAAAAAGGAGTACAATTATTTCTTTACCCTAAACAAAAAATATATGAATTACAAAAGTGCAATAAGTTGGTTTGAAATACCAGCTACAGATTTAGATAGAGCTACAAAATTTTATGAAGCTTTATTCGAAGTACAACTTATTCCAATGGATACGCCAAATATTAAAATGAGAATGTTTCCTGTTGCCGATATGATAAATGATATTGGAGGAGCTATTGTTGATAGTGGTGGTTTTCATAAACCTTCTGGTAACGATGGGGTACTCATTTATTTAAATGCTAATCCAGATGTACAAAGTGTTGTAGATAAAGTTGAAGCTGCCGGAGGCTCCATCTTTTTACCAAAAACTGAGATTAGTCTTGAGTTTGGTTTTATGGCTATTATTATTGACACTGAAGGAAACAGAGTTGGTTTACATTCAATTGTATAAAGTGAAAAACCTATGAAACTATTTACTTTTTTAATTATTGTAGCAACATTTCTTTCTTATAATAAGAAAGATGATTTCACCAATTTGTTTCAACTAACAGGCTCTTGGCAAATGAAAACACCAAGAGTTACTATTGGTGAAATATGGACCAAAAATAATGAGCATCAACTTTCAAGTAAAGCATACTACTTAAAAAATACAGATACTATTTTTACTGAAAGCGTATTACTACATAGTAACAAAGCAGGTATTTTTTATACTGCAACAGCTGCAAATCAAAACAACGAACAACCTATAGACTTTAAGCTTACGTCATCACTAAATAACAAGTTTGTTTTTGAAAATAAAAAGCATGATTTTCCAAAAAGAATTTTGTATGAATTTGTAAACCCAGACTCGATACATGCATTTATAGACGATGGCAAAGAACCTACAACAAAACGAAAGAACTTTTATTTCTCTAGAATAAAATAATTAACCATGCAATCAAGTGTAAAAACAGTTCTTGAATATATTCAAGAGTTACCTGAAGATAGAAAAAAGGCCATTGAACAATTACGTAAAACAATCAACAAAAACTTACCAAAAGGTTTTAAAGAAGGAATGAGTTATGGTATGATTGGATGGTTTGTACCTCACTCAATTTATCCAAATGGATACCACTGTAAACCAACAGATCCATTGCCTTTCGCAGGGTTGGCTTCTCAAAAAAATAATATTTCATTTTACCATATGGGTGTTTATAGTATGCCCAATTTATTGGAATGGTTTACTGCTGAATATTCAAAGTTGAATTTAGGAAAATTAGATATGGGTAAAAGCTGTGTTCGTTTTAAAAAAATGGATAAAATTCCATATGAATTAATTGGTGAATTGTGTTCAAAAATTACTGTTGAACAATGGATTGAATGTTATGAAACTGTTCTAAATAAAAAAAAGTAATCGTTTGTTTTTTAATTGTGTAAGGTTATGAAGGCAGGTTCGTAAATACCAGCAATCATAACCTTTTTTTATAGATTTATTTAATAATTGGTTTTGCAAAATTTCATATTGAAACAATGAAAAAAACAGTATTACTACTTTGGATTTGCCGAATTACAGCAGCTACGCTTATGTTGCAGACATTATATTTTAAGTTTAGTGGAGCAGAAGAATCCATTTATATTTTTTCTACAATTGGTATTGAACCTTGGGGAAGAATTGGAACTGGAGTTGCTGAATTAATTGCTAGTATTTTAATCCTTATTCCTAGAACATCCGTATATGGAGCATTAATGGCAATGGGCATAATGGCTGGTGCAATAATATCGCATATATTTATTTTGGGCATAATAGTACAAGGTGATGGAGGGCAATTATTTTTATATGCAATAATTGTATTTATTTGCTCTTTGTACCTTGTTTATCAACAACGAAAGCAATTGTTTAACTTGATAAGAAAATAATATGACTGAAAAAATTATCAACGATTTAATTCATTTACTGCAACAAATTAGCGATGCTGATTATTCCAAAAAAATAGAACGATTAAATAACTCAACAATTGGTCAACATGTAAGGCACTCAATAGAAATGTATCAATGTATTATAAATAACTCTAACGAAGAAGAAGTAAACTATAGTAACAGAAAAAGAGATATTGTAATTGAAACTTCATCAAACTATGCTATACAATATTTACAAACAATTGTGCAGCAAATACAAAACAATGATCGAATTGTTTATGTAAAAAACAACGACGATGATGTTGCTGCATTATCAAGCTACAACAGAGAAGTTGCTTATTGTAACGAACATTTAATTCATCATTTAGCATTAATAAAGGTGGCGTTACAAGAAACCAATCAATATAATATTTCAAGCACTTTTGGCATTGCCCCTTCTACCATTAAATATAGAGAGCAATGTGCACAGTAAGTTTTATACCAACTAATAATGGTGCAATCATTACTTCAAACAGAGATGAAAAAAGTTTGCGACAAACTGCTTTACCACCTCAAAAATTTAAGTATGAAGATAGGCAACTGCATTACCCCATAGATGGCAATTCAAATGGAACATGGTTTATTGTAAGCAATGACGGAACTGTTGGAGTTTTATTAAATGGAGCAAATAAGCCACATATTGTAAAAGAAAAATACAGCATGAGCAGAGGAACAATTCTGCCAACTATTTTTAAACAAAAAAATGTTATACATGCTTTGCAAAATTTTAATTTAACAGGCGTAGAAAATTGTACTATTCTTATTTATCAGCATAAAAAATTAGTGGAATTTAAGTGGAATGGAGAAGAATTATTTATACAAGAATTAAATACACAAGCTCCACATATTTACAGCTCTGTTACATTGTATAACAAGGAAATGATTGTACAAAGAGAACATTGGTTTAATGAATGGTTATTACAAAATGTACAACCAAGTCAAGAAAATATAATTCATTTTCATTCAAGTGCTGGTAATGGAAATAAAGAATTTGGTTTGCAAATGAACAGAAATAATACAATGTTAACGGTTAGTGTAACATCTGCTTTAATAGAAGAAAATACAGCAACGCTTTATTACAACGATTGTATACATAGAAAAGAAGCAGTAGAAACAATTAAATTAAACTCTAGCGTTGTATGTTAAAAAAAATTTCCCATCGCCCTTTCTTTATTCGTTTAATGCATTGGGAGTATTGGCCTTTTAATACAGTGTATGCTTTGTTGTATCCAATATTTATTTTGTATTGTATTAGGGCTCGAAGTTTCTTTTTTTATTCTGCCGCCAATCCAACTATTGAAAACGGAGGATTTTTAATGGAATCAAAAGAGAAAATTGCAGATATTATTCCTGAAGAATTTCAACCAATTACCTTACATTTTGAAGCTGGAATCAACCCTCAAATAATCATTCAACAAATTAATCAACATCAATTACAATATCCAATTATTGTAAAGCCAGATATTGGTGGTCGAGGTCGTGGTGTTGTAAAAGTGAATAATGAAATTGAATTGATAACCACTGCTCAAAAATTTCCTTTCTCTTTTATTATTCAACCTTTTGTTGATTATGAAAATGAAATTGGTTTATTTTATGTTCGTTATCCAAACGAAGCCAAAGGAAAAATTACAGGCATTGTTCAAAAACGATTTGTACAAGTTGTTGGTAATGGAAAAAGTACTATCGAAGAATTATTATTACAAAACAAACGTTACATTTTGCAAATGGATGCACTTAAAAATTTATGTGCTAATAAAATGAAGATTGTATTGCCAAATGGTAAAAAAGAAGTGTTACTACAATTTGGCAATCATGCAAGAGGTTCATTATTTTTAGATGCAAGCCATTGGATTGATGATCAATTAGAAGAAAGCTTCAATAAAATATGCAGACAAATAAATGGATTTTATTATGGACGAATGGATATAAAATATGAAAGCCTTGAATTACTAAAACAAGGAAAAAAATTTAGCATTATAGAACTCAATGGAAGTGGTAGCGAACCAACACATATTTACGACCCCAAACATTCAATATTTTTTGCTTGGAAAGAAATTATTAGACATTGGGATATAATGTATAAAATTTCAATGCTTAATAAAAAAAATGGAATTGCATTTATGCCTTTTAAAGAGGGCAAAAAAATGTTTAAAGACAATGCTGCTTACGAAGCTAAACTTGCATTAATGTAAAAGCCATAGCAAATGCTATGGCTTTTACATTAATAGAATTGGCAATATTACTTAGCTCGTACAAATTTCATTTCCATCATCTTCATTTCTTTACCATCTTTTGGATTTTGACTGTACATTTCCATTGTATGTGTATTTTCATCTACTACTTTAAAAATCTCTCTCATTTCACACTCTTTACCACTTGCAGGGTCAACACACTTTCCAGTTAGCGTTATAGATTTTGTAGCATCGTCCCAAGAACCTACTAACT
>JAGOUF010000090.1 GCA_018061385.1 Chitinophagaceae bacterium
CCATGCAAAAAGCCATTGAAGCAAGCGATATAATGATACAGTCTTCAAAAAAATCTTATTTGCCTAAGCTAAATGCGTTTGGATCTTATCAATTTAACGATGCAAGTATGTTTGGTTTTAGTGCCAACGCATATTTAGCAGGAATACAACTTTCGTGGAATATTTTTAAAGGCAATAAAACAAAAAATACAATTGCCACACAAACTATTGAACGCAATAAAATTACCCAAGAATTAGAGCAACAAAAAGAACAAAGTACACTTGAAGTAGCTAAAAATTTAAGAGATATTGACGTAGCAAATGCTACCATACTGCAACACAATAAAGCCATTGAAAAAGCAACCGAAGCACTAAGAATAGTACAAGATCGGTACAAGCAAGGCTTGGTAAATACAATAGATGTACTAACAGCTTCGAATCAATTGTCACAGCAAAAATTAAATCTTCAACAAACCACTCTTGAGCTACATGTAGCACAAGCATATTTACAATTATTAACTGCATCAAACACAAAATAAATTTCGTTACAATGAATACAATTCAAAAAATAATTTCATCGGTAGTATTGGTAAGTGTTATTACTGGTTGTTCTTCTAAAGAAGAAAATAAAAATGAAACTGCTCAAACAAATACACCGATTGAAGTAACAGTAGGAAAGCCTAGTGAAAACAATGACAATAGTTTGGCCGTTAGCGGACAAATTGAATCTTCTCAAACGGTGAATATTAGCACAAGAATTATGGGTTATATAACCAAGCTAAATGTTAAAGTAGGCGATTATGTAAAAGCAGGACAACTATTGGCAAGCATAAATAGTACAGATATTGTTGCAAAAAGAGCACAAGTAGATGCAATGATTGGCGAAGCTGATGCTGCATTTCAAAATGCTCAAAAAGATTTAGACAGATTTACAATTTTAAATAAACAGCAAAGTGCAACAGCAAAAGAGTTAGACAATGTAACCTTACAATACAACTCAGTAAAAGCAAAATTAGAAGCTGCAAAACAAATGCGTAACGAGATAAATGCATCATTGGCATACACACAATTAACAGCACCATTTGCTGGTATTGTTACACAAAAATTTGCTGAAGTTGGCAGTATGGCAAACCCAGGAATGCCCATTGTAACAATAGAACAATCTGGTAGTTTACAAATAAGTGCCAATATTCCTGAAACAGAAATACAACACATTCATATGAATGACGCAACTGTTGTTACCGTTAAATCTTTAAACAAAACCTTTCAATCAAAAATTGTACAAATTAATCCATCATCTCAATTTACTGGAGGGCAATACGTAGTTAAAATGCAAATACCCGATGCCGATAAAAAGCAAGTGTACGCTGGCATGTACGTAAATATTTCTATTCCATTAAAAGGGAAAAATGTACAAAAAACAACTTCAACAAATAGCATCACCGTACCTACAACAAGTATTGTAAATAGAGATCAATTAACTGGCTTATATGTAGTAAATAACAACACTGCTTTTTTACGTTGGGTGCGTTTAGGTAAACTATATGGTAACAATATCGAAGTGTTATCTGGTTTATCTGCAAATGATGAATATGTAGTAGACGCAAAAGGAAAGCTCTACAATGGAGCTACAATTACCATTAAAAAATAAAACCAATACAGGTTACTGTAATAGATTATTCAAGAAGAAAATTTTAAATAATGAAAGAAGGATTTGCAGGTAATATAGCCAAGGCGTTTATTAAATCTAAACTTACCATACTGTTAATGGTTGCCTTTTTATTAATTGGTGGATATAGTACTTTTTTAATACCAAGAGAAGAAGAGCCACAAATAGAAGTTCCCATTGCCGACATTATGATTGGTTATCCTGGAGCTACGCCTAAAGAAGTAGAAACAAAAGTAGTTGCTCCGTTAGAAAAAATTATTTCTAACATTAAAGGTGTGGAGTATGTATACTCTACCACCATGCAAGAAAAAGCCATGTTAATTGTGCAGTTTTATGTTGGCGAAGATGTAGAACGTTCTTTAGTAAAACTCTACAATGAGTTAATGAAGAATATGAATAAAATGCCACAAGGCGTTACGTTGCCATTGGTTAAAACAAGAGCAATAGACGATGTGCCAGTTTTAGGTATTACTTTATGGAGTGAACAATACAGCGACTTTCAGCTGAAGCAAATGGGCGAAGCCTTAACCAATGAAGTTAAAAAAATACCCAATGTTGCAGCCATCAATATTTTGGGTGGAAGAAATAGAGAAGTAAAAGTACTGTTGGATAAAAATAAAATGGCAGAAAACAATGTAGATTTTCTTACCATTTCAAAACAAATACAAGCCAGCAATTTACAAATGGTAAGTGGTACATTTTTGCAAAATGATACTGCCTTTGCAGTACAAACAGGAAATTTTTTAGCAACTGCCGACGAAGTTGCCAATTTAATTGTTGGTATAAACAATCAAAAACCAGTTTACTTAAAACAAATTGCAACTGTTGAAGATGGTGCCGAAACGCCTAGCCAATATGTATTGTATGGAAAAGGAAAAGCAGACACTTCTAAAGATTTTCGAAATATATATCCTGCAATTACATTGGCCATTGCAAAGAAAAAAGGTGCTGACGCAATGCACTTGTCTGAACAAATTTTAAATAAAGTAGAGCATTTAAAAAAAGAATTAATTCCTAACGAAGTACACATTGCCCATACACGTAATTATGGAGAAACTGCTTCAGAAAAAGTATCAGAATTGTTGTTTCATTTATTTATTGCCATTATTGTAGTTACCTTGTTTGTAATGTTGGCAATGGGTTGGCGTGGAGGATTGGTGGTATTTTTATCTGTACCAGTAACTTTTGCATTAACCTTATTTGCATATTATTCTCTTGATTATACTTTAAATAGAATTACACTTTTTGCACTGGTATTTATTACAGGAATTGTGGTAGATGATTCTATCATTATTGCTGAGAATATGCATCGGCATTTTAAAATGAAAAAATTGCCATTTCATCAAGCTGCAATTTTTGCAATTAATGAAGTAGGTAACCCAACCATTTTGGCAACTTTTACAGTAATTGCTGCAGTATTGCCAATGGCTTTTGTATCTGGTTTAATGGGACCTTATATGAGCCCAATGCCAATAGGGGCAAGTATTGCAATGATGCTTTCATTAATTGTAGCATTAACCCTAACGCCCTATTTAGGATATATCTTTTTAAGAGAAAAAGAAAACCATAAAAATCAAAAGCCTCCAGTTAGTTTAGAAAATACAGGCATTTATAAAATTTATAAAGCTTCTATTTTACCTATGTTAGAAACACGTTGGAAGCGTTGGACTTTTATTATTTCTACAGTGGTTATTTTACTTGGTTCTTTGATGTTGTTTTATACAAAATCTGTTGCTGTTAAAATGTTGCCTTTTGATAATAAAAACGAGTTTCAGGTAATTATTGATATGCCTGAAGGAAGTACATTAGAAAAAACTGCAGCACTTACCAACGAAATTGCAAACTATGTATCAAAGCAAACGTTGGTAAAAGATTATCAAGCATATATTGGTACAGCAGGACCAATTAGTTTTAATGGTTTGGTAAGACATTATGATTTGAGAAGTGGCGATAATGTTGCCGATATTCAAGTAAATCTTGTAAACAAAACAGATCGTAAACAACAAAGCCATGATATTGTAAAGAGCATGCGAGAAAGTGTACATGCCATTGCAAAAAAGTATGACGCAAATGTTAAGTTGGTTGAAGTGCCTCCTGGCCCTCCTGTTTTATCAACCATTGTTGCAGAAGTGTATGGCCCAGATTTTAATCAACAATTGACTATTGCAGAGCAAGTAAAAAATAGATTGCAAAAAACTACCGATGTAGTTGATGTTGATTGGAGAGTAGAAAAAGATCAACCAGAATATAATTTTGAAGTAGACAAAGAAAAAGCCATGCAATATGGTGTTGCTCCTGCACAAATTGTTGCATTTATGAATGCAGCTTTATCTGGAAAAAATGTAGGCATTCTTCATACAAAAAATTCATACAACCAAGTAAATATAAAGTTGCAATTGCCCGATGCCGATAAAACCAATATTGAAGATTTAAAAAGCTTAAAAATTGTAAATCAACAAGGTGTTGCAATACCGATTGGTGACTTGGTACAAATCAATAAAACCATTAAAGAAAAAAGTATTTATCGTAAAAATCAAAAACGTGTTATTTATGTAACAGCAGAAATGGCGGGAGCTTTAGAAAGTCCTTTTTATGCTATTAGTTCAATTTCGGATAGTGTTCAAAATATAAAAGTTCCTAGTGGTTATTCAATTAAAGAAGAATATACACAACAACCGGAATTAGAAGATAATTACTCAATTAAGTGGGATGGAGAATGGCAAATTACGTATGAAGTTTTTAGAGATTTAGGCGTTGCGTTTTTAGTAGTCATCCTTATTATTTATATGCTAATTGTAGGTTGGTTTCAAAACTTTACTGTGCCAATTATTATGTTGGCTGCAATTCCATTGTCATTAATTGGTATTGTAATAGGGCACTGGATAATGGGAGCTTATTTTACTGCAACTTCTATGATTGGTTTTATTGCATTGGCAGGCGTAATGGTTAGAAACTCTGTATTGCTAATAGACTTTATTAATATTCGTTTGGCCGAAGGTGTTCCTTTAAAGCAATCTATTTTAGAAGCAGGTGCTGTACGAACAACTCCAATTTTATTAACTGCAGGAGCAGTTGCATTGGGTGCAGTTGTAATTCTATTTGATCCAATTTTTCAGGGATTGGCCATTTCTTTAATGGGAGGTACAGTTACGTCAACCTTCTTAACATTAATTGTAGTTCCATTATTGTATTATAAAATGATGCGTAATAAATATAAATAATCAACTAAAAATAATTATATGAAAATGCTAATTGTAAATAGTATAAAAGAAGATTTACAGGCTGTGCAGCAGCTTTTTGAAGAAGCAAAAATTCCTGTATTCAGTGTGTCTGAAACGGTAGGGCACAAAACAGAACATTCCAATGATTTGCTAAACAATTGGTTTGCAAAAGGTGATGTTTCTACAGAATCTTTATTTTTTTTCAGCTTTACCAGCGATATAAAAGCAAATGAAGGACTTCAATTAATTAAAATATACAATCAAAACAACCCAAGTAATTTTCCACTAAGAGCATTTTTGCTACCAGTAGAAGATTGCAGTTATTAAAACTTAACATTATGAAAGAAAGAATTGTAAGAGTTACAGCAGGTACATTTATTATCAGCAGTATTTTATTGGCACAATTTGTACATCCTAATTGGATATGGTTAGCAGCATTTGTTGGTGTTAACTTATTTCAATCGTCTATTACAAAATTTTGCCCTTTAGAAACCATTTTAAAAAAAGTTGGCGTCAAATAAAAATGTTCATACAACAGTAATTTATTGCTGCTTAAAAAAATTAAACGATATTTGTGTCCCCCTTTACTAAGGCTTCTAAATTGAAGCCTTTTTTTAATAAAATATTTGTATGAAGTTTTATAACATTATTATTAAGTATCGATTTTGGTTAAGCTTGTTTGCAGTAGCATTGGCCATCTTATTAAATGTAACTGGCAAAGCAGGTTTTTGGCCAACTTTTCCATTGTATTTTTTAGGTGTAATTGGCATTGCCAGTCATTTTTTTATTGGTCCATTGCGTTTAATACAAGAGCCTATGGAAGCAGGCAATATTGAAGAAGTGAAGAAAATTTTGGCCGGAGTTTGGTATCCTAATTTATTGTACAAACCAGTACGATCAACTTTTTACACCATTAAAGGCAATATTGCAATGATGGATCAAGATTTTGATTCTGCTGAAAAGCATTTGAAAAAAAGCAATGAATTGGGAAGTCCAATGCCCGAAGCTGAAGGTGCCAATAAATTACAATTGGGTATGATGGCAATGCAAAAAGGCGACATGCGTCAAGGAGAAAGTTATATCAGATCTGCCATACGCTTAGGCATTCCTGATAAAGAAAGTGAAGCAGTTGCTTATTTACAAATGTGTCAAATATTTATGAACAAAAGAGAGTTTAGAGCTGCTAAAGATTATTTTAGAAAAGCCAAAGCCTTAAAGCCTAAAACTGCTCAAGTGGTTGATCAAATAAAAGAAATTGAAAAATACATTTCACGTATTCCTGGATAAAATATTAACCCTGCAAATTTGCAGGGTTTGTTTTTTGTAACCAGCGGCAGAACAAATATTTAATACCTGTGGCGTCGTTGCAAAATCCTGCTTTAGTTGTGCACTCTTCAACAAAATAACTTTACTCAACTATGTTACGCATACAACAAATTACAACAGAAGGATTAGAGCTAAATGCTTGTATTGGTTTGTTTCAAGAATATGCCAACGAATTAAATGAAGATTTATGCTTTCAAAGATTTGACGATGAGTTAGAAAATCCATTAAAAAAATATGGACTTCCGTTAGGCTCTTTATTATTGGCATATTGGAACAACGAACCAGTTGGTTGTGTTGCATTAACCAACATTACAACCAATCAGCATAAAGAAGAAAATGTTGTACTTACTTGCGAAATGAAAAGATTGTATGTAAAACCTCAATACAGAAAATATAAAATTGGCGAAGCATTGGTCAACGAAATATTGTTACAAGCCAAGCAACTAAATTATACTGTAATGAAATTAGATACTTTAGAAAGGTTACAAGCCGCCATTCAATTGTATCTTAAAAAAGGGTTTGTTATTAGTAACGCTTATTATGAAAATCCACTACCCAATGTGGTATATATGGAAAAGCAGTTAACGTAGTTTTTATGTACAGCAATGAAGGATGTTGGAGTGCAAAAAAATGACTTTGATATCTTGGCTCTTAGAAGATTGTAGTTTCAAAAAAAATATTCTATCGTCTTGTTCGGCTCTTTGAAACTTGAAGTTTCAAAAGCAATATTCTATCGCCTTGGGCGATTAAATAATTTCCTTTACAATCACCTCTTCAATTACCCTAGCAAAATGTGCATGTTCAAGTGCATGAATTTTAGAGGCTAAACTTTCAGGCGTATCTTTTTCATCAACTGTACAAGTGGCTTTAAAGATGTGTTGGCCTTCATCAAAATGTTCGTTTACATAATGTATGGTAATGCCACTTTCTTTTTCTTTATTGGCTATTACAGCTGCATGTACAAAGTTCCCATACATGCCTTTTCCACCATAATTGGGCAACAATGCTGGGTGAATATTTACAATAGAATTTGGATAAGCTTGAATTAGTTTTTCTGAAACCTTCCATAAAAAGCCAGCTAAAACAATAAAATCTATTTTACATTTTTTTAATTCTTCAACATAGGCATCGCCTCTAAAGAATTGATCTTTTTCTATTAATAAACTAGGAATTGCATGTTTATTTGCAATGTTTAAAACGCCTGCATTGGGCTTGTTGCATACAATTAATGAAATTTGTATTAAAGAAGAAGTATTAAAATATTCAATAATTTTTGCTGCATTGCTACCTGCTCCACTTGCAAAAATGGCAACTCTTTTCACTATTCTAATCCTCCTTTAATTTTACTCCATATTCTTTTTAAATAATTACTAAAAAATTTAAATTGACCCAATGGTATACTAATCAGTAATACACAAATAGGCCATAATAAGGTAACCAATGGAACATAGATTATCCAATACAATACACTTTTTTCGGTAAGCATGTAGCTAAGTAACCAACTGCCAAGCTTTGCACAAGAACTGCCCCCTAAAGCAAATGTGCAAAAAATAAGTACAAATTGCAACCAGCCGACTTGCCATTTTTGTTTTAGTTTTACAAACATAAATCGAAGATGAAGTATTTTTTTTAGTTACACTTACGCTAAAATGAAAATTATTTTTTTAGGCTTTTCCTTTACAAAAAAATGACAAAAGTCAGGTGACTAAATGACAAAAACGCTGAA
>JAGOUF010000091.1 GCA_018061385.1 Chitinophagaceae bacterium
TTACATTGCCTTTTGTACCTTTAATTTTTATCCAACAGCCTTCTTTTGTACATACTTCGGTAACAACGGCTTTTAGCTTTACATTTATTTTTTTTACACCATCTTTTTTTGCTGCAAGTTCATTGCTTAATTGCTCAAAAGTAATTGCACTTTCTTCAGTAGTTTTTTCACCAAAAGTTGCACCTTTATCTGCAGGTACATTTGGTGGTTGTGCATGTAATGCAGTTACACTTGCCATAACCAAAAGTGTTACGAATAATTTTTTCATGTTTAATAATTTTTGCAAATGTACTGCTTTATTTAATGTACGAAATTTTGTAAATAACACCAGCATAATCATCACTAACCAACAAGCATCCATCTTCTGTAACAATACAATCTACTGGTCTGCCAATTACTTTATCGCCATTTTGTAAAAAGCCGTCGGCAAAAGGCTCATAATTAACAATCCTGTTGCCTTCTAAAGTGGCAATGCCTACTTTATAACCTGCTTTTTTGCTTCTATTCCAACTACCATGTTCACATATAAATATTTTATTTTTATAACTTGACGGAAATTGGTTGCCTGTATAAAAACGCAAACCCAATGGAGCAACATGTGGCCCAACTTTTAATGCAGGTTTGGTGTAATCATTTATGTTTTTACCAACACCAAACTCAGGGTCAAGCACATCGCCCTGATGAACAAATGGAAAGCCAAAGTGCATTCCTTTTTGTGGTGCATAATTCAATTCACAATAAGGTACATCATCGCCCATTAAATCTCTTCCATTATCGGTAAACCACATTTCTTTTGTTGTAGGATGCCATGTAAAACCTACACTATTTCTAACTCCTTTTGCATAAATTTCTCTACCTGTTCCATTGGCATTTATACTTGTAATGGTGGCATAGATAGAATCTTTTTCGTTACAAACATTGCATGGTGCACCAACAGGAACGTATAGTTTTCCATCAGGTCCAAAAGCGATGAATTTCCAGCCATGGTGTGTTTTGTTAGGGTATTGATCGGTTACCAAAATAGGTGTTGGTGGATTGGCTAGTTGATCCTCAATATTGTCTAACCTATAAATTTTATCTACAGTAGCAATGTATAAACTACCATCTTTAAAAGCAACACCATTGGGCATATTCAAATCGGTTGCAATGGTGTACACTTTATCGGCAATGCCATCTTTGTTTTCATCAACTACGGCATAAACATTGTCCTCACTTCTATTGCCCACAAATAAAGTTCCTTTAGTTCCCAAACACATACTTCTTGCATTGGGCACTTCTGCAAATACATCTACCTTAAAACCTGTAGGCACTTTAATTTTATCAACTTGATATTTTTTGTTTAAAGTAGCCTGCGTAGTTGACGTAGGTTGGTTTATAGAACCAGTTTGGCAACTAGCTAAAACGCTACAGGTACTAAATACAATTGCTAAAATTTGTTTTACGATCATTTTAATTTTTTTCTTAAATGCAATTTAAACAAGTTTTTTATGTAGAAGTTTACACAAAATAGAATATTGTATAATTATAATTATAAAAACAGTATTCGTAATTTCTTTTGATGAGTATTTAGGATCCGCTTTTATTAAAAAACGAATACGATTGCGTAATCTTTTCTCGTTTGTTAAACAATCAACTTAAAATTGTTAATGAATCGTTGTACTTTTATCCACTTAATAAAATAGATTATGTCTCAAGAACAAACCATTCAACAATTAGTCGATTATCCGGTAGTTCCGGTTTTTTACAATGCCGATTTGGCCATTTGTAAAAATATTTTTGATGCCTGTTATAAAGGCGGAATTCGAGTGTTTGAATTTACCAATCGTGGTGCCAACGCTTTAGATAGTTTTAAAGAATTGGTAGCTTCATTGCCACAATATCCAGGCTATTCAATTGGTGCTGGTACAGTTTTAAAAGCAAAAGATGCAGAAGCATTTATTGCTGCGGGTGCAAGTTTTATAGTTTCGCCATGTTATTCAGGAGAAGTATTTGATGTTTGTTATCAACATAAAATACCTTACATGCCAGGTTGTATGACGGTGAAAGAAATTTATGATGCTGCAAGTGCAGGCTGTGAAGTAATTAAAATTTTTCCTGGCGATGTGGTAGGTGCAAAATTTGTAAAAGGTGTAAAAGCTGTTTTTCCTAAACAAAAATTAATGGTTACTGGTGGGGTAGAACCAACAAAAGATAGTTTTGCAAGTTGGTTTGGTGCTGGTGTAACTGCTGTTGGCATGGGCAGCCAATTATTTAGAAAAGAATGGTTAGACAATGGTGATTATGAATCAGTTACAAAAATTTGTGCTGAGTGTATGGCATTATTGAACAAATAGATTGAATAGTTACTATAAAATGCCCACATGTTGAAATATGTGGGCATTTTTTGGGTTGAAAGGCTAAAAACTGAAAATTTTTCCACATTTTTTGTATTCGGCTTAAAATTTGTTTTTGGCTTTCACTTGCATTCCTTACTTTTGCCATCCTTTAATTTTCGGTAAGCTAGCTAAGGTTGTTATGTTCATGGCCGTGATTGCGTAACAACTTGTAAATCAGTAAAAAAGAGAAATGCGTTTCTCTACCGAATCAATATTGCAATAAACCGGTTTTACAAAATATTATGTCAACAACACAATTGAACAACAGGATCAACTTTGGTAAAACAAAAAACCTTGCTGCAACTCCTGACCTTTTAGACATTCAGTTAGAATCTTTCAAAGAATTTTTTCAATTAGAAACAACGCCTGATAAGCGTAACAACGAGGGTTTATTCCGTGTGTTTAAGGATAACTTTCCTATCACCGATACTCGTAACATTTTCGTATTGGAATTCTTGGATTATTTTATTGATCCGCCCCGATACTCTATTGATGAGTGTATGGAGCGTGGATTAACCTATGCTGTTCCATTAAAAGCTAAACTTCGTTTAAGCTGTAATGATGAAGAGCATGTGGATTTTCAAACCATTGTACAGGACGTATTCTTAGGTAATATTCCTTACATGACCCCTCGTGGTACATTTGTAGTAAATGGTGCCGAACGTGTAGTTGTTTCTCAGTTACATCGTTCTCCAGGCGTTTTCTTTGGTCAATCAACACATCCAAATGGTACTAAAATTTACTCTGCAAGAGTAATTCCTTTTAAAGGTGCTTGGATGGAGTTTGCTACAGACATTAACAATGTGATGTATGCTTACATTGATCGTAAGAAAAAATTCCCTGTAACTACTTTATTGCGTTCTATTGGCTTCGAAACAGATAAAGACATTCTTACTTTATTTGGAATGGCTGATGAAATAGTTGCCGATAAAAAAGAATTACTTAAACATATTGGTAAAAAATTAGCTGCTCGTGTATTACGTACTTGGGTAGAAGATTTTGTTGATGAAGATACTGGTGAAGTAGTTTCTATTGAGCGTAACGAAATTGTAATGGAACGTGATGTTGTATTAGATGAAGATGCCATTGATACCATTATTGAAATGGAAATTAAAAGCATTTTCATACAAAGAGAAGACGTTGGTGGCGATTATGCAATCATTTACAATACATTAAATAAAGATACTTCAAACAGTGAGTTAGAAGCGGTTCAGCACATTTATCGTCAATTACGTGGTGCCGATGCTCCTGATAATGAAACTGCTCGTGGTATTATCGATAAATTATTCTTCTCTGATAAACGTTATGATTTAGGAGAAGTTGGACGTTATAAAATCAATGGAAAATTAGGTTTAGATTATCCTTTAACTAAAAAGGTATTAACTAAACAAGATATCATTGAAATTATTAAATATTTAGTTCGTTTAACCAACGCTAAAGCTGATATTGATGATATTGATCATTTGTCAAATCGTCGTGTACGTACAGTTGGCGAACAATTGTATGCACAATTTGGTGTAGGCTTAGCTCGTATGGCTCGTACCATTCGTGAAAGAATGAACGTAAGAGACAATGAAGTATTTACACCTGTAGATTTGATTAATGCAAGAACATTGAGTTCTGTAATTAATTCTTTCTTTGGTACATCTCAATTGTCTCAGTTCTTAGATCAAACCAATCCTTTATCTGAAATTACACACAAACGTCGTATTTCAGCTTTAGGCCCA
The DNA here is from genome assembly GCA_018061385.1 of Chitinophagaceae bacterium. GTDB lineage: Bacteria > Bacteroidota > Bacteroidia > Chitinophagales > Chitinophagaceae > UBA1930. The sequence continues at coordinate 4,103 of JAGOUF010000091.1, forward strand.
GGAGGTTTAAGTAGAGAGAGGGCAGGATTTGAGGTACGTGACGTACACTATTCTCACTACGGTCGTTTATGTACAATTGAAACACCAGAAGGACCAAACATTGGTTTGATTTCTACTTTGTGTGTACATGCTGCTATTAACGAAATGGGCTTTATTGAAACTCCATATCGTACTGTAGAAAATGGAAAGGTGAACTTGAATGACTTGAAATACTTGAGTGCAGAAGAAGAAGAAGAAAAGAAAATTGCACAAAGTAATACACCAATGGATGCTGAAGGTAATTTCTTAGAAGAAAAAATTGTAAGTAGAGATACTGGCGATTTTCCAATCTTAGATAAAGGCGAAGTTCAGTATATGGACGTTGCACCTAACCAAATTGTTGGTTTATCTGCATCATTAATTCCTTTCTTAGAACATGATGATGCCAACCGTGCTTTGATGGGATCGAACATGCAACGTCAAGCTGTTCCATTATTACGTCCAGAAGCACCAGTAGTTGGTACAGGTTTAGAAGGAAGAGCTGCACGTGATGCACGTATTCAATTACATGCTGAAGGTGAAGGTGTTGTTGAGTTTGTTGATGCCAATGAAATTCATGTTCGTTACGAAAGAAGCGAAGATGAAAGAGTAATTAGCTTTGATGATGATTTGAAAATATACAAACTAACTAAGTTCATTAAAACCAACCAAGCTACTTGTATTAACTTAAGTCCTGCTGTTAAAAAAGGACAAAAAGTTAGCAAAGGAGATTTCTTAACAGAAGGTTATGCAACCAAAAATGGTGAATTGGCTTTGGGTAGAAATTTACAAGTTGCGTTCATGCCTTGGAAGGGTTACAATTTTGAGGATGCGATTGTAATTAATGAAAAAGTAGTACGTGAAGATTGGTTTACATCTGTACACATTGATGAATATGAATTAGAAGTTCGTGATACCAAATTAGGAGAAGAAGAATTAACACCAGATATTCCTAACGTTTCTGAAGAAGCTACTAAAGATTTAGATGAAAACGGTATTATTCGTATTGGAGCTACAATTAAAGAAGGCGATATTCTAATTGGTAAAATTACTCCTAAAGGTGAAAGTGATCCTACACCAGAAGAGAAATTATTAAGAGCCATTTTTGGTGATAAAGCAGGTGATGCAAAAGATGCTTCATTAAAAGCTCCAAATGGTACAGAAGGTGTTGTTATTGACAAAAAATTATTCCAACGTGCTAAGAAAGACAAGAACGCTAAAGTTCGTGAAAAAGCATTGTTAGATAAAGTTGAAAAAACACACCAAGAAAACGAAGAAGATTTAAAAGAACAATTGCTGAATAAATTACAAGCATTGTTAAAAGATAAATCATCTCAAAGTGTAACAAATAGTTTTGGTGAAATATTGATAGGTAAAGGTGCTAAGTTCAATCAAAAGAATTTGGCTGCAATTGAGTATGCAACTGTTAATCCATTGGGTTGGACAGGCGATACAAAAATTGATGACGCTATCAATACTTTATTGCACAACTACAGCATTAAGTTTAACGAAGAGTTGGGTAGATACAAACGTGAAAAATTCAATATCTCAATTGGTGATGAATTACCAGCAGGTGTATTGAAATTGGCTAAAGTTTACCTAGCTGTTAAACGTAAGTTGAAAGTGGGCGATAAAATGGCGGGTCGACATGGTAACAAAGGTATCGTTGCTAAAATTGTACGTGCCGAGGATATGCCATTTATGGAAGATGGAACTCCGGTTGATATTGTTCTTAATCCATTGGGTGTACCTTCTCGTATGAACTTAGGACAGATTTATGAAACAATTTTAGGATGGAGTGCTAAGAAATTAGGTGTTCGTTTTGCAACCCCAATTTTCGATGGTGCTTCAACTACAGAAATTGAACAATACTGTAACGATGCTCAAATTCCTTTAAACGGACATACCTATTTATACGATGGTGAAACTGGAGAACGTTTTCACCAAAAAGCAACTGTTGGCGTTATTTATGTAATTAAATTACACCACATGGTTGATGATAAAATGCATGCTCGTTCTATTGGGCCATACAGCTTAATTACACAACAACCTTTGGGTGGTAAAGCCCAGTTTGGTGGTCAGCGTTTTGGTGAAATGGAGGTTTGGGCATTGGAAGCTTATGGTGCTGCCAACATTTTACAAGAATTGTTAACCCTTAAATCTGATGATATTATTGGTCGTGCAAAAACTTATGAAGCAATTGTAAAAGGCGATAATATTCCTAAACCAGGTGTACCAGAATCATTCAATGTATTGGTACATGAGTTAAGAGGCTTAGGTTTAGATTTGAAGTTTGATTAATTAAAATATATCAATCTCATTATACAACTCCCATACTGCAAAGTGTGGGAGTTTTTTTATGTTACCAGCAGTTGTACATCAATTTAACTTTAGTGGTGTCACTCACTTCAAGGGTATAACTTTATTGAGCTTTTAACATCAAATAAAAAATTCTAGCTTACCTTGCAACCCGGATTGATCATATACACAATCAACATATAATTTGAAACACAAAGAACTCTTTTCATTACATCAACATACTAGCAGAACATTAGCAGATAGTCTTCAAGTAATTACTTATACTTCGTTTGGTAAAGAATATTCAATCAAAGGAATTATGGAAGAAGTAGAAAACTATATTTATCTATATGAGTATAGAGGCAAACAAATAGGAACTGAATTTTTTATTTCGTTTTCAAAAAATTCAACTACTTATAAATTGGTAGATGTACAAGAAATAAAATAGCAAGTTGGGTTATTAAATTAAATATCCAAACAAATTATTGTCCTTATTAATTTCAGAATAATCGATTTGGTAATCTTTCAATCTTTGTAATAAAGAGTCATAATCGTTTTTTGACGTAAGTTCGATGCCAACCAATGCAGGTCCAGTTTCTTTATTGGTTTTTTGCATGTATTCAAAACGAGTGATGTCATCAGTTGGACCCAATACATGATTTAAAAACTCCCTCAATGCTCCTGGGCGTTGTGCAAAGCGTACTAAGAAATAATGTTTCAATCCTTCGTATTGTAAAGAGCGTTCTTTAATCTCTGGCATACGATCTATATCGTTATTGCTACCACTTACAACACATACAATTGTTTTGCCTTTAATATCTTTGGCATAATCGTCTAAACAAGCAATACTCAATGCTCCTGCAGGTTCTACAACAATGGCATCTTCGTTGTATAGCTTTAAAATGGTTGTACAAACTTTACCTTCTGGCACAAGGTGCATATCATCAATCACATCTTTGCAAATTGAAAAAGTAATATCGCCAATACGTTTTACAGCAGCACCATCAACAAAACGGTCAATTGAGATTAACGTAACAGGATGTCCAGCTTTTAAAGCTTCAAACATACTAGGTGCACCTTCTGGTTCTAAACCCACTATTTTAGTTGAAGGCGAAAATGTTTTGAAATAACTACCAACTCCTGCACTCAGTCCACCACCACCAACAGGTACAAAAACATAATCAGCCTCACCTATCCTCTCCAAAGGAGATGGAAATGGAGGAGAATTTAGCGTAGATGGGCGTAGGTAAAATTCTTTAGTTTCTTGTAGTTGTTCTAAGATTTCTACACCAACAGTTGCTTGTCCTTCTATCACTTTATAATCATCGAATGGTGGAATGAAGACCATGTTGTTTTCTTGTGTAAACTGCTTTGCAGCAATGGCACAATCATCAAACTTATCGCAATTAATTTAAATTTAATTAAACTTTTCACAAAACTTTTTTGTTTGTTTTACTTTTTGTTTGGTTGTATTAATGGCCTTAAAAATACACCTT
>JAGOUF010000092.1 GCA_018061385.1 Chitinophagaceae bacterium
ATTTATACTGTTAGTAGTATTAGTGGAACAGGAACTGGAGAGTTGTTGGATGCTTTGGTAGAACCAATTTCAAAAGAAGCGTCTGATGAAGCTGCTAAAGAAAATCAGTTGCCAAAGTTTGCAATTATTGGTCAGCCTAATGTTGGTAAATCGTCTTTATTGAATGCTTTAATTGGTGCTGAAAGAACAATTGTAAGTGAAGTTTCAGGAACTACTAGAGATGCTATTCATACACACTACAATTTATTTAATAAAGAGTTTGTTTTAATAGATACTGCAGGTATTAGAAAGAAAAATAAAGACAAAGAAGATTTAGAATTTTATTCTATTATTCGTGCAATTAAAGCAATGGATGAGGCGGATGTTTGTTTTTTAGTAATTGACGCAGAGAAAGGAATTACAGCACAAGATGTAACCATTTTTAGTTTGGCTACACGTAAAGGAAAAGGGGTTGTTATTTTGGTGAATAAGTGGGATACTGTTGAAAAAGACACCAATACTGCTCGTGATTATGAGAAAAGATTGAAACAAAAAATTGCTCCATTTACCGATGTGCCTATTTTATTTATATCGGCCAAAGAGAAAGTAAGAATTTTAAAAGCCATGGAACTTGGACTTGAAGTGTATGATAGTAAAATGCAACACGTTCAAACATCTAAGCTAAACGAAATTATGTTGAAGGCAATTGAAGCTTACAGAGCTCCTGTGGTACGTGGACATATCGTTAAAATTAAATACGTTACTCAATTGCCAACGCATGTACCATCGTTTGCATTTTTTACCAATTTCCCAGATGATATTAAAATGCCGTACAAAAACTATCTTGAAAATAAATTGAGGGAAAATTTTAATTTTAAAGGTGTACCAATTAGAATTTTCTTTAGAAAAAAATAATGATTAGTTATATTGAATTTTCACAAAAGCCGTGCTTAGCAAGGCTTTTGTGCTTTTAGGAAAGGCAAAAGGCAAAAGGCAAAAGGCAAAACTCTTAATTCAAAACTTATAACTCTTAACTCAAGTCCTCTTTATGTAATTAAATTGTTAAATGCATCTGTTTCTTAGTTTATTCAAACAATCGGAATGATTATTGGTTAATTATTAAAAACAGTGTATATGCAAAATTTTATTCAAAAATTATTTAAGAGAGAAAATTTTAGTGTTTTTCCTAATCCAACTACAAAAGGAAAAGTGGTTAACCTAACCATTAATAACAAAGGCAATTATTTTGTAGAATTAATAGATGGTCAATCAACTTTATTGCATGAAGAAAACTTGATTATTCAAGATAAGCATGAGGTAAAATTATTCAACATTCCATCGGCTATAAAAAATGGAGTTTACTATATACGAGTTACACATGCTGAAACGAAAAAGCAGTTTACAGATTCTATTTTAGTGATGTAATTATTTTTTAAATGCAGGATGAAATTGATGTAATGTACTGCGTAAATAATCTCTATCTAAATGGGTGTAAATTTCTGTTGTAGTAATGCTTTCGTGCCCCAACATTTCTTGCACAGCTCTTAAATCGGCTCCTCCTTCTACCAAATGTGTAGCAAATGAATGGCGAAAAGTATGTGGTGAAATGTTTTTTGTAATACTCGCTTTTGCTGCCATTTCTTTAATAATATAAAATATCATTATTCGAGAAAGTCCACTTCCAAATTTGTTGAGAAACAAAATATCTTCACAATCTTTTTTAGGTGTTGAGTGAACCCTGATTTCGTTTTTATAAATGGTTATATATTTAATGGCATCGCTACCAATTGGTACCAATCTTTCTTTATTGCCTTTGCCAATTACTCTAATAAAACCTACATCTAAATACAAGCAACTAATTTTTAAATTAATTACTTCGCTAACACGTAAACCGCAACTGTACATGGTTTCTAGGATAGCTTTGTTTCGCCCACCTTCTGGTTTACTTAAATCTAATTGAGCAATAATTAGTTCTATTTCTTCAAAACTTAAAAAATCGGGTAAGGCTCTTTTTGTTTTTGGAGTATCTAAAAGTACTGATGGATCTTTGGTAACAATTTGTTCTGTTAAACAATATTTATAAAAACTTCTAATGCCCGATACAATTCTGGCTTGCGAAGTTGCTGTCATCCCTAATTCTCCAATCCATTGTATAAACTGCTGTAAGTCTTTAATTTCAACAGTTTCGGGTGTTTTATTTTCATTTTTTGAAATGAAATAAGTGGTGAGTTTGTCTAAATCACGTAAATAAGCTTCAACCGATGCATCGCTTAAAGATTTTTCTAATTGTAGCCAAGCCTTAAATCCTTTTTTGTAGGGTTCCCACATAAATACTTCAACTTTTATACTTGATAGTTTGGTGTTATATTCGTTGCAATTTCAGTAAAGCAATTCAATCAACCATCATTAATTTATATGCAGCCGGTTAATCTTCGTTCGTTTGCACAAAAAGTTCGTTATCATAAAAAAAGTTACAAACGTTTTTTAGGAAAAGTAGAAAAAAATCCTCCTAAAAACATCAATGCAATTGTTGATGCAGTTGATACAGCAGTATGGAAAGAAATTGATTGCTTAAGTTGTGCCAATTGCTGCAAAAAAATGACACCAACATTTACCAATGTTGATATTAAACGCATTGCTGCACACTTTAATATTAAGGTCGAAGAGTTTAAAGATAAATGGTTACGCTACGATAAAAAAGATGGCGATTGGGTGAATGTTCAACAACCTTGTCAGTTTCTAAATTTAGAAAATAATATGTGTAGCATTTACGAAGTTAGACCAAGCGATTGTTCGGATTTCCCTCATTTAAAAAAGAAAAAAGTAGTAGAGTATATTCATGTACATCAACAAAATATAGCATACTGCCCAGCAACTTTTAAAATGGTTGAAAAGTGGATGGAAATAATTTCCTAATTCAATTTAATTCACTTCCCAATTAAAGTGTTAGCAGATTTAAAGTGATTATTCGCCCACATAAATAATTATAGCTTTAGTATAACAATTTGTAGTTTATTTTATAACTTATTTTGTAGATTAACCTCAACCAATGATTAAAAATTGTATCCTCTTTTTACTGTTTTTTTTATTTTCTACTGCAGTTGATGCACAGGAGGAAAAGAAAGATAAAAATGAAGAAGTAGGGCTATTGATTGGCAATTTATTGGATGCAACAAATAACAAACCCATTGCTTATGCTACATTGAGTTTAGTTTCAGTTACAGATTCAACCAAAAAAATATTGCAGGTTTCTGACAAAAACGGAGCATTTGAATTTGATAAAATTTCCTTTGATTTTTATAAACTCGTTGTTAATGCAACTGGATACAATATTTATACTTTAGATAGCATTTATTTTAGAGCTGAACGATACGATTTTAATTTGGGCGACGTAAAGCTCAATCCTGCATCAAGCGATTTAATGGAAGTGGTAGTATATTCAGAAAAACCATTAATTGAAAATAAAGATGGGGTGCTTATTTATAATGTTGGTGAAAGTGCATTAAGTAATGGATCGAATACAGCTGAGTTATTAAAAAGTATGCCTTTGATAACGAATGATCCAGATGGCAAAATTTTATTAAAAGGGAAAGAACCTAAAATTTTAATTGACAATAAACCAACTGATTTAAATGCAGAGCAGTTAAGAGATTTATTGGAAAGTTTGCCGGGAAGCAGTATTGAGAAAATTGAGTTAATGACCAATCCACCGCCAGAATATGCATCTGAAAGTGGTGGTGTAATTAATATAGTTACCAAAAAAGGGAAAGTAGGCTTAACAGGAAAAGCAACATTAACTACTGGTAGTAGGGGCGAAGCCAATTTAGCTGCAAACATTAGTTATCGTCAACAAAAATTTTCAATCAATGCTACGATTGGTGTGGGTGCACGAATTTTTAATGGAGATAATTATTCTAAAAGAGAAAACTTTTATACCGACTCTTCTAATAAATTTAATACAGAAGGCAATTTTAAGAATAAAAATTTACGTCCTAATTTAAGGTTTAATATAGATTATGAAATAAATAAGTATCGCAGTATTGGATTTACTTATCAAGGCAATTATAATTTTTTCGATAATTATAGTATTACCAATTATACCAATATCAATCGTTTTAATGAGCCCTATAAATTTAGTAGCAGAGAAAATCAAAGTAAAGGAAATGGGTATGGCAATGCAGTTACTTTGAGCTATACCATTAAAGGCAAGAAAACGATTGGCGAAACCTTGCGTTTAATTATTAATGGCAATACTAGTAAGAACGATAACGATAAAGATTTTTTTCAGGTATATGCTACAGGCGATTTTGTGCCAATTGGAGATAGCTCACAAAACCAATTTTTTAATGTATTTAGCAATGCTTTTTCAGCTAGATTGAATTATGACAGACCCGTGATGAATAAAAAAGTAATCTTTTCTACAGGAGCTACTTTTCAACGAAACAATTACCACAGTGTTTTAAATACAAGCTATTTAAACAAAGCCGATAGCAGTTTTATAACCAATGATTTGCTGAGTAACGATTTTAAATTTCATCAAAATGTTTCTACTGTTAGAGCAGCAGTAACAATTATTTTAAACAAGGGATTTCGTATTATAGCTGGTTTGCAGGCTGAACATACACAAATGGATTTTGAATTTTTTAAAGGCAATTCAAGCGATGTTGCCAATGACTATTTGAATGTATTGCCCACATTTACTTTACGCAAGGAGTTTACAAAAGAATTGAATACATCATTAATTTATAGAGCTACCATTCGCAGACCAGGTTTGGGTGAATTGAACCCCAACATTGATTACACTGATCCGTTTAATTTGCGATTTGGAAACCCATATTTACAACCTACTTTGGCAGATAATTTTGATTGGAATGTAAGCTTTATAAAAGGAAAATATTATTTCAATACATCAGTTGGATATAATAAAATAAAAAATATTTTTAATTCGATTAGAACCCTGACGGATGGCGGTAAAACACAAATTACTTGGCAAAATATTACAGATAGAAATGAATATGAAGCAAGTGTTTGGGGTGGATATTCTTTTTCTAAAAAGTTTAGAATGAATACGAGTCTTGGCTATACGTTTATTCAATATGGAGAAGAGGAAAAAAAATTATACAAGTACATTGATGGAAGCACTTTTTACACAAGTGTAAACTTTAGTTTTATACCAAGCTCTACATTAACTTTTGATGGAAATACACGTTACAGTAGCTTTGCAACACCACAAGGAAGAAGTAGAAGTAACCTAACAATGAATTTAGGTGTACAAAAGAAACTCTTTGATAAACGTTTTATTGTTTCGTTCAATGTGATTGATCCATTTAGAATACAACAGCAAATAACACAAACATTTGGTAGCAATTTTAATGTAGAGTCTTTCAATTCGGTAAACACCAGAAACTTTAGACTTTCCCTTGCTTATCAATTAAATAAAATGGTTAAAAAAAGCAATCTTTCAGATAAACAAAAGAAAGCAGTGTTGCAAAAAGTAGCAGCAAAAAAATCTACATAATGCAAGATTGTTTAATTGAAAAATGATATTGAAATAGTTGCACTAATTCATCTTTACCTACTTTAGCAGCATGTATAAAGGCATTGCAATTTTATATTTAGTTTGTTTTAGCTTGTATATTGTGTATAGTAGAGAACCAGATTATTTTGATGGAGAATATATGCCAGCAACCATACGTTGGCAAACAGATTCTGTTCATGAGCAAGCAATTCCCAAAGCTGTTTTTACACTTCAAAAAAAAGAATATGCAATTGATGCACGTTATGTTTTACGAAGCTTACCTGAAAACAAAAAACTAACATTAATCTATCATCCAACGCATCCTGAAAAAGCTGTTGTGTATAGCTTTTGGGGCTATTGGATTACTTGGGGAGAATTGTTAGGCTCTATAATTTTATTCATTGCATTGTTTCAAGTTGCTGTTGCAGTAACTGACAATCCTACTGCTGAAGCATTGTTAGAACAGCTAGAGTATAAAGAAGAAAAAAAGAAAAAGTACGACGATTAAATCATCATTTTCCAAATGTTTCTAGCTCCTTCTTTACCCCAATCTTTTGTACTTTTTTGTAGTTGTTTCAATAGGTCATCATAGGTAGATTTCTTGCCTTTTTTGGGAGGCAACATCATATCGTTGGTAACTGAAATTAATTCAACTTTTGTAGCAAACCAAGTAGAGTTTAATCTTGGAATAGCAATACCTAAAATCATTCCTGGTAAACCACTAAAGCCTTCGGGGCCACTACTTGCAGTTATAATATCTGTATAAAACGCAACAACATAAATACTATCCATTATTATTCCAATAGCTTTTCTACATTCAATTCCAGCAATGGTTCTAGTATCATTGGTAATACGCCAATCAATATGCCTTACAGAATCTTCCAACAAAAAAGTTGTTTCATAAACATTTTTTTGTGAAATAATTTTTTTGCTTTCAAAATTTTTGTAGGTAATGTTATCACTTGCTTTATCACTCATCCATTCAGGTACTTTATAAAAACCTTGAGGAGCTTCTTTGCCTACTTTATATAATGATTGTTGTTCATTAAATAATAAATCAAAATAGGTTGCTTGTGTTTTTGGTAAATTCTTTTTCATGTTCTGAATCCAAATATTATCACTTCCGTCATTGCCCCAACTTTCGTCAAGTTCTTTATGCAGATTTACTTGTTTTTCAAATTCAATTTTACCAGTACTTACAAATACTTGTTGTGCATGTATTTGTAAATAGATGTTAGAGAGAATAAATAAAATAAATGCTTTCATGTTACTATAATTAATTAGTTGCTCCTTTACTAAAGTTCCAAATAAAACTGAGCATAAAATATTGTGATAATTGATTGAAGTTATTTTCTGTTAGCATTGTACTATTGATGCTTCTGCTATAACCTCGATTTTGATTTAAGATATCGAACGCTGAAAAACGAATTTGTGATTTATCATTCTTCAAAATTTTTCTTGCTATATAGGCATTCCAAACAGTAACATTATTGTTGCCACTAAAGAGTTCAGTTTTTTGTCTTAACTCCATATCAACATTATTATTCAATTCTAATTTCCATGGAAGTATAATATTCAAATCGGCACCTCCATTTACTGTCCAATATTTTGTATTAATTTCTGGGCGAATGGATGATGAGGAAATGTTGTAATTAAAGCTCGTGTACATCCAGAAATTGTATTTTTTTTCTTCATCTTTATTAACGCTTAAACTAATGCTATGTTTATCGTTTTTAGTTTCATTTCTTAACGTATTTACTATACTTACATTGTTATTAAAGTTGTAAGAATAATTGGTATTAAAGTACATGTCTAGCTTATTAATTTTTGTATTAAAACCAATTCTTGCACTATAATTATAATCACCGTTTGTGTTAATATATTGAGAAGTTGTTTTGCCAGTTGTATCTGTAAAAATGCTGCTTCTTATGGCATTGTTCGTAAAGCCTCCATTGATGCCAACATTGTATCCTCTATTTTTTAATACTTGGTAATTGTTGAAATTTAAATTAAACCTATGATTAAATTCTTGCTTTAAATTAGGGTTGCCAATTTGTATAAACAAGGGGTTGTTGTTATCGGCTAAAGGCTGCAATTGCTGAATTCCTGGTTGTTTAGTGTTGCCATTGTAATTAATGTTTAATCGTTTATTGGCATTGAATTTAAACGTGAATATTGCTTTAGGGAAAAAGTTGATGAACGAATAATTGTACAATGTATCTTTTATTAAATCCTTTTGTTTAAAGTTGGCAAAAGCCATATCGCCACCAACAGATAAACTGAGCTTCTTTTTACTATATCTCAATACAGAACCAGTTTGATTGGTGATAATATTCAAATCAAAATCGTTGCTATAAGTTGTGTTTAAAACTGAGTATTTACCATCCATCGCTTTATCATAACT